>NZ_DJIO01000184.1:0-51278 GCF_002433655.1 Thalassolituus sp. UBA6592
ATCCGGTGAATCGCAATGCTGCTCTGCTTAAGTGAACAGCATTGGGCAGTTGCCGGCTTTTTTTGTGCGTGCGCCGAGAGTACTCAGCGCGGCGTCAGAGCGGGTTTTATTCGCCGCTGGCGTCTTCAAAGTAGGCGGTAATAAAGTCGAGGAATGCCCGGCTTTTGTTGGCCAGATAGCGGTTCTGCGGGAATACCACCTTGATGGTACGAACCGGAATATCCACCTGTGGAAACAGCTGCACCAGCTCACCGTTCTGCAGGTGCGTATCAGCGATGTAAGTCGGCAGAGCAGTAATGCCCATGCCGGCCAGACACGCTTCATACACCAGATCAATGTCGTTCACCGTCAGTTTGCGTTCCACATTGGAAATGCTGAAACCGTGGTCTTTCTCGAACTGACGCAACCAGTTGGAGCGGGCGTATTCGGCGTTGTTGATGACCAGAATGCGGTGATCGTTGAGATCTTCCAGCTTTTCCGGCATGCCCCAGCGCTCAATGTATTCACGGGAGGCAACGATGGAAATCTTCTGTTCAGCCACCGGTTTGGCGATCAGGCGTGAGTCTTCCAGCGTGCCCAGACGCAGAGCGAAGTCATAGCCTTCTTTTACGATATCCAGCGGGCGGTCGGAAATATGCAGATCGAAGCTGATGTCCGGATATTTCTGGGCGAAATCGGTGAATATGCGCGCCAGCTCACGACGGCCGAAGTTTGACATCGCAGTAATGCGCAGACGGCCACGTGGCGTCACATCAAAGTCGGTTACCAGCTTTTCGGCTTCGGTAATGGACTCCAGGATATTCTCGCTGTGCTGATAGAACATCTGACCGGCTTCCGTCGGGCTGACCGAACGGGTTGTACGGTTAAGCAGACGAACACCAAGACGTTCCTCAAGTCCGCTGATCTGTTTACTGACGGCAGACGGGGTAACGCCAAGAGCGTCAGCGGCCGAAGTGAAGTTGCGCGAACGGACGACGGCGACAAAGGTTTGCAGAGAGTCGATGCGGGACATAATTAATGACTCTTGATGATTAATCAGGGTTATTTGGCAATTATATTTAAACCAAAGGAAATAATAAGCGCTGTTGCACCTAAATTAGACTTAAATCTAATAGGTGAATCGGGAAAATTCCTGTGCCTGACAGGAATTAATGCAATAGTTCTCCGATTGTGTATTTAGTTGGGACAATTCCGGCGTTGCCTGCAGGTTACAGGGCGTTGGCTGCAGGTTACAGATTGAAGCCAGAGGGCACGGGAGGCACTACCGGTTCTGCAATGCACTGCTGTACAGCCCGCTGTCAGGCGGCTTTGGCTTTTTTGCCGCCTTTCAGATTGATGACTCCGGCACTGATGATCAGTGCAGCTCCGGCCGCCGTTGTCCAGGCCGGAATCTCACCCCAGAACCACCAGCCCATCAGCGCACCATAAATCACCGCACTGTAGACATAGACGCCGACTTTGCCGGTGGGCGCAATACGATAGGCTTTGGTCAGTGCCAGCTGGCCGGTGGTGGCGACGATGCCCAGCGCGGCAATCCACAGCCAGGCGAGCGGCGGAATAGGCTGCCACGACAGAACAGCGCCCGGAGCTGACACCAGCGCTGAGATCAGAGCGAAGTAAAAGACGATACGCTGGCTGGATTCAGTGACTGACATGCGGCGGATGGTGACTTTGGCCAGTGCTGCCAGTACGGCGCCGGCCAGACCGATAATCGCTGCCAGGGTAAAAGTATGCTCTCCGCCCGGACGCAGGATCACCACCACACCGGCAAAGCCAATCAGCAAAGCCAGCCAGCTGTAGCGGCCGGCCGGTTCGCGCAGCCACCATAAGGCGAGGAATGGCATAAACAGCGGGGCCGACAGTTTTACCAGAAAGGCTTCTGTTAACGGCAGGTGACCCAGAGCCCAGAAATAACAGTACATAGCGCTGACACCAACCAGGCCGCGCATCAGGTGCCAGTGCCAGACGCTGGTCTTCAGTTCGCTGATGCCGGTGCGCATGATCAGAGGCAGCAGCACGATCAGGCCGGCGACGTTGCGGAAGAAGACGATCTGGTCTGTGCTCAGATCATCGGAAAGATGTTTGATGATGGCGCCCATAATGGCCAGCAGGGCCTCCCCCAGAAGAAGATAGAGGGCGCCGAGTCGTATTTCGTCAGTCATGCGTCTTTAAATAGGAATGTTAGCCACTATATAACCGGTAGCGAAAGAGGTACCGGCGGAGTCAGAGCCTGAGCCCTGAACCTGATGCGGAAAGCGAAGTGCAGCACAATAGAGTCCCGCAGGCGGCGCCAGTATACGCAGTTTTGTCAGCAGTTGCTGAAAACAGTTTATTGCTGCAGATCATGGGCTGGATTATTAGATTTACTAAACTTTATTTAAAAGGGGTTGAACAAATCTAATAAGGACATATCTAAGGTTTCAGACAAGATTTAACCTGCAGCCGGGCGGCGGCAGGAAGTACAGGAGAAAATTTATGAGAATGGATCGGCTGACAACCAGTCTGCAAAACGCACTGGCCGAGAGTCAGAGTCTGGCTCTGGGACAGGATCATAACCAGATTGATACCGTACACGTTTTATTGGCCCTGATGGAGCAGACCAGCTCCAGCGTAAAAGACGTGGTGCGTCGCTGTGGCGGCAATGTGGGGGCGCTTGAGCGCTCGCTGCGTGACGTGCTGCAGCAATTGCCTACTGTGAGTTCCCCGGATGGCAATATTCAGATTGCACCGGAACTTGGCCGTTTACTGAACCTGGCCGACAAAGAAGCGCAGAAACGCGGTGACCAGTATGTTTCCAGCGAATTGTTTTTATTGGTCGCGCTGGAAGACAAGGGCGCAGCCGGTAAAACGCTGAAAGAGTCTGGCCTGAATAAAGAAAATGTGGAAAAAGCCATTGAAGATATGCGTGGTGGTGAAAGCGTGAACGACGCCAATGCCGAAGACAGCCGTCAGGCGCTGGACAAATACTGCATCGATCTGACCGAACGGGCAGAAGCAGGCAAACTGGATCCGGTGATCGGCCGTGATGATGAAATCCGCCGTACCATTCAGGTGCTGCAGCGCCGTACCAAAAATAACCCGGTGCTGATCGGACCGCCTGGGGTGGGTAAAACCGCCGTGGTGGAAGGTCTGGCGCAGCGTATTATCAATGGTGAAGTGCCGGAAAATCTGAAGAACAAACGTATTCTGTCGCTGGATATGGGTTCTCTGCTGGCCGGTGCCAAATACCGCGGCGAATTTGAAGAGCGTCTGAAAGCGGTGCTGAAAGACGTGTCCAAAGCCGAAGGTAATATCGTGCTGTTTATCGATGAGCTGCACACCATGGTGGGCGCAGGTAAAGGCGAAGGTGCGATGGACGCCGGCAATATGCTGAAACCGGCACTGGCCCGTGGTGAACTGCACTGTGTGGGCGCAACCACACTGGATGAGTATCGCGAATTCATTGAGAAAGACGCCGCGCTGGAACGTCGTTTCCAGAAAGTCATTGTTGATGAACCGAGCGTGGAAGATTCCATCGCCATCCTGCGTGGTCTGAAAGAACGCTACGAAGTACACCATGGCGTGCAGATCACTGACAGTGCGATTATCGCTGCGGCTAAATTGTCTCAGCGCTACATTACCGATCGCCGCCTGCCGGACAAAGCCATCGACCTGGTGGACGAAGCGGCATCTGTGATCCGTATGGAAATCGATTCCAAACCGCAGGAAATGGATAAGCTGGAACGTCGTCTGATTCAGCTGAAAATTGAACGTGAAGCACTGCGCAAAGAAAAAGACGAAGCAGCGAAAAAACGTCTGAGTGATCTCAATGAAGAGATTAACAAAGCCGGTCACGCCTACGTTGAACTTGAAGAAGTGTGGAAGAAAGAAAAAGCCTTACTGGAAGGCGCCAGCAAATCGAAAGAAGAGCTGGAGCAGGCCAAGCTTGAACTGGAAGCAGCACGCCGTGCCGGTGATCTGCAGAAAATGTCTGAGCTGCAGTATGGCCGTATTCCGGAACTGGAAAAACAGCTGGCCTCGGCTAATGAAGCGGAAACTTCCGGCACGCAGGAATTCACCTTGCTGCGTAACAAAGTGACCGAAGATGAAATTGCCGAAGTCGTGTCCAAGTGGACCGGTGTGCCAGTAAGCAAAATGCTGGAAGGCGAGCGCGACAAACTGCTGCGCATGGAAGAGGTTCTGCACAATCAGGTGGTTGGTCAGGATCAGGCCATTAAAGCCGTATCCAATGCGGTGCGCCGCTCACGGGCGGGCTTATCCGATCCGAACCGTCCGAACGGGTCTTTCCTGTTCTTAGGGCCAACCGGTGTGGGTAAAACCGAGCTGTGTAAAGCGCTGGCAACGTTCCTGTTCGACAGTAAAGACGCCATGGTGCGCATTGATATGTCGGAGTACATGGAGAAGCATTCCGTGGCCCGTTTAATCGGTGCACCTCCGGGTTACGTTGGTTATGAAGAGGGTGGTCTGCTGACCGAAGCGGTACGCCGCAAACCTTATTCGGTGATTCTGCTGGATGAGGTGGAAAAAGCGCACCCGGATGTGTTTAACATCCTGCTGCAGGTACTGGATGACGGTCAGCTGACCGACGGACAGGGCCGGAAAGTAGACTTTAAAAACTGCGTACTGGTCATGACCTCCAACCTGGGTTCAGATGTTATCCAGACCCTGGCAGGCGATGATGAAAGCAGCTACGAAATGATGCGTGAAGCTGTGATGGAAATTGTTGGTTCTCATTTCCGTCCGGAATTTATCAACCGGATTGATGAAGCCGTGGTCTTCCATCCACTGCAGAAAGATCAGATCCGTGGCATTGCCGATATCCAGCTGGATCTGCTGCGTGGTCGCCTGAAAGAACGTGACCTGTCACTGGAACTCTCTGATGCGGCCGTCAGTAAGCTGGTGGATGTGGGCTATGATCCTGTGTATGGCGCACGTCCGCTGAAACGGGCGATTCAGCAATGGATCGAAAACCCGCTGGCACAGGATATTCTGTCGGGCAAATTTATGCCGGGCAGTACCATCGTCGCGGATGTGGATGGTGATCATCTGGTCTTTAACAGCAACTAAGACCTGATAATAAGGGGCAGAAGCCTCACGCAGAAACTGGCTCTGGCCAGAGAACAAACCCCGCCCGGTAACCCGGGCGGGGTTTATTTTTATCTGCGCCATCAAATACATGGTTATACGCCCTGTTTCTGGCTGGGGTATACTCGGCACATACGATAGTTGGAGTTATTTATGTCAGGCTTTCGATCGGCTGCCCGGGCGGCATTGTGTGTCAGTGCTGTGCTGGCGCTGCCTGCCTGTACCACAGTGGCAGTGCAGGAAAACACCTTGCCTATGAGCAGTATGAATCACTGTGCTGCGCCAGTGGGTGTCAGTGTGCGCTACGGCACCCTGACCATTGCGCTTGGTGATCGTCCGTCTACCGGCTACGGCGTACAGATTGTCGGTCAGCAGGAAGACAGTGGTGAATATGAATTTATTTACCGCGAAACCAAACCCCAGGCGGGCCTTGTTTATGCGCAGATGATTACTCAGCCCTGTGCTCAGGTCATTCTGCCGAAAGACTGGCAGCAGGTGACGGTACGCCATGAAATAAATGGTTCAGAAATCATGCTGACACCGCTGGATGATACCGGGCTGTATCCGGACTCTGCGGCACAATGATTATTCTGGGTATTGACCCGGGTTCGCGACTGACCGGCTTCGGTGTGATCCGCCGTATTGGCCAGAAAACCGAGTACATCGTCAGTGGTTGTATCCGTACCGGGGAAGGCGAGCTGCCGGCGCGGCTTAAGAAAATTTTCGATGGCGTTACCGAGCTGATCGAAACCTATCAGCCACAGGAATTTGCCATTGAACAGGTGTTTATGGGCAAAAATGCCGACTCCGCATTAAAGCTCGGGCAGGCCCGGGGGGTGGCGATTCTGGCCGCAGTTAACCATGGCTTACCGGTGGCGGAATATGCGCCGCGGACCATCAAACAGGCGGTCGTGGGTAAGGGTGGCGCCGATAAAGAGCAGGTACAGCATATGGTGCAATACATGCTCAAATTACCGGGCAAACCCCAGGCCGATGCCGCCGATGCTCTGGCCATTGCCATTTGCCATGCGCATACCAGTGCCAGTCTGGTGGCGAAGGCCGGCGTTAAAGGTGTAACGCGCGGGCGTATGCGATAATTATCTGAGCTCACCATTATTTGCTCTTTTGCTGTGTTGTTCGGTTTTTTGGGATGTGCTTTTGGGTGTGTTTTTAGCAGGAAGCATTATGGAAGATTCTGACGAGTTTTATACCCGCAATAATCTGGCTTCATGGGATGAAGCGGCGCCTTACCATGCGGCAGTTAACCCGCAACTCGAACAGGCGGTGCAGCAGCTGGATTACAATAATTTAAACGACGATTTTAATGCGCTGGTGGACAGTTATTCACCCGCCGGAAAATCCGTGGTGCAGATCTGCTGCAATAATGGTCGTGACTTATTATCGGTTAAAAATAAAGGCGCAGGTTTCTGTCTCGGTATTGATGGTGCCCCGTCTTTTATAGCGCAGGCTGAAAAACTGGCGGCTCTGGCTGGTCACCATGATGTTGAATACATCCAGTCCAATATTTATGAATTGCCGGAGAAATGGCTGCATCAATTCGATGTGGCTATGATTACCGTTGGTGTTATTAACTGGATGCCGGATCTGGATGAGTTTATACGTATCTGCGCATCACTAATAAAACCGGGTGGGGTGCTTCTGATGGAAGAGATTCATCCGGTGCTGAATATGTACGAAGAAGGAGAGCCTTCTTATTTACAGGCATCCTATTTTAACCGTGAACCTTACCGGGATGACGCTGGCCTGGATTATTTTACCGGGCAGAAATATCAGGCCAAAGAAAACTACTGGTTTCAGCACCCGCTGTCGGATTTGTTTACTGCTGCGATTAAGCACGGGCTGGTACTGGAGCATTTTAAGGAGCTGCCTTACAACATAGGCAATGTCTGTGCGGACCTGGAGCACGCGCAGGCTAATCCACCGCTGGGGATGGACCTTGCCTGGCGCAAGGCCTGAGCCCGGATCTGAAATTAACTCAAATCCCGGTACAGCAAGACCACCACAGCAATCGCCAGCAACAAAGATACCCCTTGCCAGAACTGCACCGGATTACGCTGCAGCAGAGGTTCTTTCGCCAGCCGCAGAAACTGCTTGTTCGGGTGGCTGAGGTCATACATAAACTCAGACGGTTCCTGATAGCGTTTATGCGGTTCGGGCGTGAGCGATTTTTTAATCGCCATATCCACCCAGTGCGGAATTTCCGTTGCTTCATCGATAAAGTGAATGGGGGGGTAGCTCAGGCGGTTTTGCGCTTTTGCTGTTCGTGCTTTGGATACCGCTGTGCCGTAAGGCAGTCTGCCGGTCAGCATCTGATAAGTGATCACCCCCAGCGCGAATACGTCGGAAGCCGGCGTGCCGCTGACACCTAAAAAATACTCAGGTGCGGAATATTGCGCGGTGCCCAACAGCTCCAGGCGCTCAACCGGCGTATCGATTTCCAGAATACCAGCCACCCGTACCGAACCAAAATCAATGATTTTCACCGTACCGTTTTTGTCGATCATGATGTTGTCAGGCTTCAGGTCCTGATGCAGCATTTCCAGACGATGAAAGGCCCGCAGACCGGCTGCGGTCTGCTCAATAATATTGCGCACCTCGTCCAGTTGTGGGCGCGGGTTATCACGCATCCACTGAGCAAGTGTGATGCCTTCAATAAATTCGGTGGCAACGTACAGGTAATTCGGTTTACGTTTATTTTTGACCGGTTTCAGTACGTGGGCGCTGTCGATGCGGCGGGCGATCCACTCTTCCATTAAAAAACGTTCAAGATAAGCCGTGTTGTCGCGCAGTTCACCGGATGGCGTTTTGATAATAACCTGCTCGCCGCTGTCGATGTCCTGTGCAGCATAAACATGACTGCGTGGGCTTGAATGCACTTTCCGCAGGATGCGGTAACCATCAAATTCGTCGCGCGGGTTAAGTTCCGGAGGGAAGGGGAGTTCAGTTAACTGTTGGTGAATATCATCGGTATTAGCGGCCGGCGTATTGTCGATACGGATAATCTGAATGGTCAGGTTGTCGTCACTGGCGTTGTCCATTGCCGCCTGCAGTATTTCTTCTGCTGCGCTTTGCAGATCGGTTGCATTGCTTGCAATAATTTCCGTTATCCGCTGCGCATTAACGAATTCGTAAATGCCATCGGTGGCGAGAATAAAGGTATCACCGGCTTGTACGGTCAGTGACTGATAATCCAGATCCAGCTGCTGCTCCATGCCCATGGCGCGGGTCAGATAGCTTTTTTCTGCGGAAGCATAATAGCGGTGGTCTGTGGTCAGCTGTTCCAGCCGGTTGCCCTGTATACGGTAAACCCGGGTATCGCCAACATGAAACAGATGTGCGGTGGATGATTTGATAATCAGGCCGGAAAAGGTACAGACGTAACCGCGGTTCATATCGGAGCGGAATTCACTGCGGCGGCTTTGCGCATAGAGCCAGGAATTACTGGCAAGCAGTACCTGCAGTGCCGATTTTTTTACCGACCAGGCTTCAGAGGTACAGAAATAGTCATCGAGAAAACTCTTTACCACGGCCGAACTGGCCAGCTGGCTGACACTGCTGCTGCTGATGCCATCGGCGAGTGCAATAGCAATCCCTTTCGATGCCAGCAAATGATCTTCGGGAATCAGAACACCGTAAAAATCCTGATTAACGGCTTTAACGCCCTTATCGCTGGCCTGACCGACGGAGACTGTCAGATGAGTCTGCATAGCTGTCCCTGAATACATCTGAAATAAAGCGAGTATAAGACAAAGCCCCGGCATTAACCGGGGCTTTGTTGTTTATTTGGGTCCCGTCTTCCTGAGGTGGAGCGGGGAAGCTGTTAAGAATTACTTAGCAGCTTTGTTCTCACGTACGTGAGTGAAATACAGTGGCAGACCAACCAGCAGGAAACCACCAGCGAGGTTGCCCAGTGCAGTTGGCAGTTCATTCCATACCAGGTACTGCATGAAAGTGAAGTCACCACCCATGATCATAGAAAATGGGAACAGGAACATGTTTACGATGGAGTGTTCGAAGCCCATGAAGAAGAACAGCATAACCGGCATCCACATCGCAGCCATTTTACCGGTAGCGGAGGTAGAAATCATGGCGCCAACAACACCCATAGAAACCATCCAGTTGCACAGCATGCCGCGGATGAAAATAGTGAACCAGCCGTCAACACCATGAGATGCGTAACCCAGAGTACGGGACTCACCAATGGTCGCAACTTTGGCTGCCAGTGCGCCGCCGTCAGTGTTGTAACCGTAAGTCAGAATAAAAGACACCATAAACGCGGTGGTCAGTGCACCGGCAAAATTGCCGATAAAGACCAGACCCCAGTTACGCAGCAGGCCGCCAACAGTACAGCCGGAACGTTTGTCGATTAATGCCAGGGGTACCAGAGTAAATACACCGGTCAGCAGGTCAAATTTCATCAGGTACAGCATGATAAAACCGACCGGGAACAGACAGGCGCCCAGAATCGGAGAACCACTTTTCATTGCAACGGTAATAGCAAATACCGCCGCCAGGCCAAGAATCGCACCGGCCATAAAGGCACGGATCAGAGTGTCCTTGGTGGACATAAAGATTTTTTCTTCACCGGCATCGACCATTTTGGTGGCGAATTCGGATGGCATTAAATAAGACATGGTAAGCCCCTGTTTTTTCGAATTGTAAAAAGTATCTGCGAGTTTTTTATGTCCGGCATCCCCCAGGCGGTACCGGTCAAATCGCGGCCAAAAAAAAACGCCCACCGTTCTCTCCCCTTATTCAGGGATAACGATGGACGCCATTGTCCTTTTCGGTCGTGTTAACAGCCAGCCGCCTTTGGCTGCCATTTCACTGATTTGAATATAGCAACGCGTGTGCCAGTTTTCAGAATGCAGCGTTTTTTAAGGCTTTGCTGCTGATGCGGGATGCCATGCGCCCAGTTTGTTGACTGATGTTGCTGATTTTATGCACTCCGCTGGTGCGGAGTTTGCCATTGACGCCTGCATAACGGGCCAGCTGATCAGATGGTCAATTTTTGCTGATTGCTGATTGCTGATTGCGGCCGTGTTCAGCCTTTCAGTTGCAGCATCTCCGCTACGCTGATGACGTTCTCTGCGACATCCAGAATACGCTTGTTGTTATCCATGGCTGCCTGGCGCAGTTGCTTATAGGCCTGATCTTCATCCAGCCCCTGGGACTGCATCAGAATGCCTTTGGCTTTTTCAATGGTTTTGCGTTCGTTCAGCGCCAGACGCGCCTCTGTCAGCTCATCACTGATACGTTGCAGGCGTTCAGCCTGACCCTGGACTAACTCGTAAATAGAACGGGCAAGTTTGACATTAACCCCCGGCGTGACGTTGACCGTAGGCTGATCGCCAGAGTCTGAAATCATCGACAGGGATGACATCGGCGGTTCTTCGATGGTCGCCAGTTCTTTCATATGTTCACTGTGCAGACGCAGATCTTCCTCCGCCTGGACAATTTTTTCCTGACACAGGGCGAGCAGGTTGGTGGCCAGTTCGTTGACTATGTCCTGCATGCCATCAATGCGGTTGGTCGCGACTTCATACCATACTTCACTGATGGCCGTGGGCAGGGTATCGCCTGAGGTGAAGCGGGCAATCATCTGTCGCAGCCGTTCCAGCTCTCCTGCGGCTTCACTGCTTTCCAGCTGGCGCCATTGTGCGGCGGTAATGGTTTGAGTGAAGTCGCTGAAGATATCAAAGCAGCGTTGCTGGGCATCCTGTAAGGCTTTCAGGCGTTCACGGTTATCGTTGGTGAAGGTGCCGGCAGTAAAACCGATAACCCCCCAGGCGCGTTCCTGACCAGCGTATTCTTTACCCTGCACAAAGTTAAACAGGGCAACCAGTGCGCGGGTAATATCCGGATCACCGGAAATATCGGCCGCTTCAAAGATAACGTTGAGCAGACCGGCGATCAGGCGGTTATAGCGTTGCGTGTTTTCCGTAGCCTGCAGCTGATTTGCCGTAATCTGCGCGCGCAGGGCTGGCATCTCTTCAAAACAGTGCAGAACAAAGGCAATGGCACTGTACAGGCGTGAAGAAGAAGGAGAGCAATCTTTGATATTGAGTTGCTTCAGCGCTTCGCGCAGTTCGTTTTCTGCCTGAACACAGGCAAGCAGCTCTTCTTCCCGCTGAGTGCTGAAGCGCTGGCCGCCGGAAACCAGATAGCTGTTGCTTAAACCACGCTCGCGCTGCAGTTCATGAATCAGCCCGGCCACTTTAGTCACCAGATCACAGCTGATCAGCAATTGGCGCAGGCCATTGAGTTCAGATTGTTTGGCCGCCAGTAAAAAGTCTTCAGTCGTCAAAGAGGATTCGGTCATTGGACGCATCGCAGTGCTGGGAAATATCGAATAAGGATACCAATTCAGCTGGCGGCAACACAGTGATTTATGAGCATTCCGTGGATACGTGACATAATCAGCTGCCACTGTTAACGGATTGAATATGCTTTTTTCTCTGATTTCTGCGGTCGCCTGGTCGTTGTTTGATCTGGCCAGAAAACATCTGACCGCGTCGGTACCTCCGCTGGTGCTGTCTTTATGGCTGGCGGGTTGTGTCGCTCCGGTATATTTCATTGCCTGGCTGGTTTACGGTGCTCACTGGCCGCAGGCGGGCTATTGGTTGCCCGGCAGCGTCTCTTTGGTGGTGGCTGCAATAGCGAGTTTCTCTTTTATCAAATCGCTGGCCAGCGGCAGTATTGCGCGCCTGATTCCGGTGCTGTCGCTGACGCCCGTGTTTGCCTCACTGTTCAGCTGGTTTTTGCTCGACGAAATCATTAATGCTTCGCAGGCTTTCGCGATTGTCATTATCGTGGTTTCTATCTTTTTGCTGCAGGGCGGATGGAAACTGCTGCGTGATCCGGCGCATGCCGGTCCGGGTTTTGGATTGATGCTGCTGGTGTCGGTGTGCTGGGGTGTTGGGGCTGTCTTTGATAAATGGGCACTGCAGTCCGCGCCATTGAGCTTTCACGGTATTTATCAGAGTGGCGGTACTGCTGTACTTACCTATATCGCTTATTTAGTGCTGGAAGTGCGTCCTCATAAAGTCAGTTTGTTTCCACGTTTTACTGCACCATTGCATTTGTTACTGATGGCCGTCGCTGTGTTTGCGGTTGCTGTCAGTTGTCAGTGGGGTGCTATTACTCATATTCACCCGGGCATTGTCGAAACCATTAAGCGCGGCATTGGTATTCTGGGGGCAGCGTTGTGGGGTGTGTGGCTGTTTAAAGAAAGCATCAGCCGCTGGCAGCTGGCGCTGATGGCGGTTATTGTCGCCGCCACCGCCTGGCTGACGTTGGCCTGAGCCCGGCTTGTTACAGGAACATACCGCCGGAAGCTTCAATGCGCTGGCCGGTAATCCAGTGATTGTCGTCGCTCAGTAAAGAGGCAATCACCGGACCGATATCATCCGCTTCACCGGCGCGGGCAAGGGCCGTGACGGAAGCCACAAAACCATTGGCGTCCGGATTATCCCGCACCGTACCGCCTGCAAAATCTGTGGCTATCGCGCCCGGAGCAAGAGTATTAACACGGATGCCGCGCAGTGCCAGCTCCTTCGCCTGATAACGGCTCATCACTTCCACTGCACCTTTCATACAGGCATACGCTGAAGAGCCCGGCAACGAGAAGCGCGCCAGTCCGCTGGAGATATTGAGTACAGCACCGCCGTCGGCGATAACCGGCAATAGTGTCTGGCTAAGAAAGTAGGGGCCTTTCACATGCACACGGTAGAGCTCATCAAAGTCGTCTTCGCGCATTTCACCAATCAGGGCTGAGTGGCCATGACCGGCATTGTTCACCAGATAGTTAATTGCCTGAGTCTGCCAGTGTTCCGTTAACGCGGTCTGCAGGCTGCGGCTGAAATCGCTGAAACTGCTGCTGTCGCCGGTATCCAGTTGCAGAGCCAGGGCTTTGCCGCCCAGTGCTCTGATTTTATCGACGATGACGTCAGCCGCTGAGCGGTTGTTTCTGTATGTCACAATGGAATCCACACCACGTTCAGCCAGTGCCAGTGCAGCATTGGCGCCAAGGCCACGGCTGCCGCCCGTGATTAATGCAATTTTGGGTTCAGACATAAAAGTCTCCTGTCAGATAATGTTGTTGAAATTCGGGTGGTCTGAATAATCAGTTCATACAGGTTAATTTGCTTAGTTATCTGGATAAATGTTGCTAATCTGACATGACTATTCGATTTGACTGGATAATTAAGTGAAAGAACTGGATGCCCTGCGCATTTTTCTGCAGGTCGCTGAGCAGAAGAGCTTCTCTGCTGCAGCGGATGTACTGGACCTGCCGCGCTCGACGGTATCGGCAGCGGTGCAGCAACTGGAAAATGAACTGGATGTGCGTTTGCTGCAGCGCACAACCAGAAGAGTCATGGTAACGGCCGAAGGCGAGCGCTTTATGGAGCGCGCCCGCAGCCTGCTGCATGATGCCGATGAGCTGCGCACTATGTTTTGTGGCGAGCATACGCTGAAAGGTGTTATCCGCGTGGATATGCCGGTGGTGGTAGCACGCGACATGGTGCTGCCGTGTTTGGCTGAATTTCTCGCGCGGTATCCTCAGGTGCAGGTTGAACTGAGCAGTACAGACCGGCAGGTTGATCCCATGGCAGAGGGCTTTGATCTGGTACTGCGTGCCGGGGATTTATCCGATTCGAGCCTGATCGCCCGGCGCATTGCAGAGCATCGCATGGTCAACTGCATCAGCCGCGGTTATCAGCAGAGTTATGGCACGCCGCAGTCACTCGACGACTTAAAGGTACATAAGTTAATCGGTTATTCGGCCACCTTAGGCCGCGGTGGTGATCTGTTCGATTATGTCGATGCGCGAGGGCAGGTGCAGCAGCTGCGTATGACAACCCTGGTGACGGTGAATAATGCGGTGGCCTATACCAGTGCCTGTCTTGCCGGTCTGGGGATTATTCAGACGCCTTATGCGGGCGTTGCGTCCCTGATAAATGACGGCAGTTTGCTCACGGTACTGGACGATTTTGTCTGCGCGCCTCTGCCACTCTCTGTGCTCTATCCGGAACGGCGTTTTCAGCCACAGCGTGTCAGAGTATTTATGCAGTGGCTGACGGATATCATTCAGCAGAAAATGAATTAATTCTGACCGGTAAGTAAAAAGCAGCCGGAGCTGCTTCTTTACTTCTGCGCCTGCTCAGGCTGCTTTGCCGCTGCATTCCGGGCAATAGCTGGCTGGTGAATAAATCAGCGGCGATACGTCATAAGCCGCTTTGGCTGTGGCAAAAGAGCCGACAAAATAGAGTTTGTCCTTCTCCGGTAAGTGCGCACAGCCTTCACGGTGTACCTGATGTCCTGCATCACCTTTTTTTTCTGTATCAATAAAATAAAGCGCCATAGCTAATCTCCTGATTGCGTTTAAGTACCTGCTCCGGGACTTTCCTTTGTTAAGGGACCCTTTTAATAAAACGCGGTCTGCGGTCCACGTTTACACTGAGTTTTGCTCAATGTACTGAGTCTTTTTCAATCCCTGTGCCACGCGTGACTGTTATAGCCATGCGCTATCAGTGCAAAATTCTGTTTAGAAATCATTTGCTTATAAATCCACTTTATTTGTGTGTGAAAATATTGAGCAGATTGCGGCTCGATGCATTGCAGGAAATCCCTGCACAATTGTCGGAAATAACGCAAAAACCCGACAATCTTTGTCGGATGTACCCCTGGATTTTGGGATGAACACTGGCAGAGTCTCACGGGTCATAAGAAGCAGAAGCCATTAGCGACGCGGTAAAGGATTCTGTGCAGAGACTGCAGACATTTAAATTCTGCAGGAGGTTTGGGCAGAAAGAGATTTGGGCAGAAAGGTGTTTGCAGAGAAAGAGAATAGTGGGGAGTGAGAGAGGATAGTGAGAGAGGATAGTGAGAGAGGATAGTGAGAGAGGATAGTCGCGGGTAGTGAGGGTATTGGAAAAAGAAGGGCCGCGGAGTCAGTGACTCCGCCAGATGAATCCGGATCAGCCGTCCCAGCCTTCATCATCCATAGCATCGAAGCGTGAATCCGAGGTGTCGGCCTTTTTGCTTTTCAGAATTTTTGCCAGCCAGAATTCAGGGGTGCCATTCAGCTGCGCCTGCAACTCTTCGATCAGTTCTTCCACATCCGGGCCGCCACTGACTTTGATCGGGTTAACGCCAAGCGCTATTAACTGGCGGGTCGCTGAGCCGCCGATAGAACCGCAATAGACCACATCCGCTCCGACCAGCCAGGCCAGTTTCGGTTTGAGCTTGTCTTCGTTGCCGTCCATTTTTTCCTGCGCGAAACGCTGGGAAGCAATTAATTCCGCGCTGTCGGCGGTGACTTCGTAGAGGTAAAACGCCTGAGCAGAACCAAAATGCTGATCGACCATATCGCCGTCCATGGAAGCAAAAGCAACCAGCAGCGCATTCTGATTCATCGGGGCGTCAGCCACACAGGAAAGAGCATTCATAGCGGATCTCCGGGGTCAGGGTCTGGGTCGGTTAACAGTCAGTTAACGTCTTTATCCGTTCTGCAACCTTTGAACCAGAATGGCCAGGCGTCAATGCGCACAGCCGCAATTCAGAGGCATATCCGGGTCAGGGCCGGGTCAGATCAGCAGCTCCATTGAAGCGGGTGACTTAAAGAAACCACGGGTAATGACGGCTTTTCACTGTCTGTTGGAGCGTTGGAGGCTTGAGCGGCTGGGGTGTTTCGGGTGTGTTTTGGGAGCGTCTTAGCAGCGTCTCAGGAAGGTCTCAATAGTGCCTTGGGGCACGGCTTTTCTGCTTTTCAGAGCAGGAGCGGGCGTCGTAAAGACGACAGGGGACCGGGTTGTGCTGCATATTTGTCGTATTCCTGCCAATGCAGCTGAGTCTGACTCTTAAACCCTGTTGTTTGTGTGGTAAAGCCGCCAGTGCAAACGCGACATCTGCTCTGAAGTAACACATCGGTTTTATGTAACTTATTGATTTTTAATGTATAAATTTACAAGGGTAAATGGTCTGGTGCTTGCAATAACCCGGGGTTACAGCGCTGTAATCGTTAACCTCAGGAGAACCCCATGACGGCAACGCAATCTCTGCCTGCACAAACCTCCAATCAACCGATGACCCTAGGTCACGCTGCCATCGATCAGGATCATCTGGCGTTCGCCGCCCTGTGTCAGCGTATGGCGAGTGCAGACAATGCGGAATTTGCCCGCCTGTTTGCTGAACTGGAACAGCATACGGCTGAGCATTTTGAGCGTGAAAACCGCCTTATGGCGGACTGTGGCTATCCGGCTATGGCAGAGCATCGTGGCGAGCATAACCGGGTGCTGGGCGAGCTGACACAGTTTGGCAAGCGGGTTGAGGCCGGGCGGATAATGTTTGGCCGGGCGTACGTTGCTGAGCAGTTACCGCGCTGGTTTGATCTGCACGTTGCCACCATGGACAGCGCGCTGGTGGAGTTTGTCAAACGGGCGCAGGCGGAGCAGTAACTATGGACGTGGATGCATCCCATTATATTTCCTTGCTGGAAGGTAAACTCAAAGCCGCCATTGAGCTGCGTCCCACCGCAGATGAGACGACCTGGCTGCTGTTACTGCGGCTGGATTACGACGGTGAGCCTGCCGGTACCACCAGTTTTAATCTGCATGGCTACAGCCGTGAGGAGGCAGAGCAGGTAGCGGCCAATATTTCGGATAACCCCTACCTGATGAAGGAGATCGACGAATTTCTCTGGGGCGAGAGCGACTGATTAACTTCCGGGCTGTTTGCTTCTGATATGTTTATGCTCTGAGCAGATTAACGTCTGATCATCGCTTCCGGGAGCGGAAGCGCCCATTCTGTCCGCTTTGCTGCACTCTCTGACGCCACTGAGACGCACGGCCTGCCGTGCTTTCTGTCAACGTTCGGCAGGCGCCGTTTCTGTGGTAACATCCCGCTTTTATACGGCAATAAAAACGGAAGATACCGCATGAGCTTTACTGCCCCGGAAAGCCTCTCTGAGCAGATAGCCAAGTATCTGGCAGCGAGCATTATTTCTGGCAAGATGAAGCCCGGAGAGCGTATTCAGGAAGCCCGGGTAGTGAATGAGCTCAGTGTCAGTCGCGGCTCAGTGCGGGAAGCACTGCTGATCCTTGAACGACGTTATCTCATTAATATTCTTCCCCGTCGCGGCGCTGTCGTTGCTGAACTGAGTGAACAAAACGTCAGCCAGCTGTACGATCTGTACATTAACCTGCTGGTGATGCTGGCTGTGCGTGTGGCGGACAACTGGCAGGATGATGCGCTGGACCCGGTTCTGAGTGAATGGGAAAAGATGCGTGACTGCAATCAGAACGAAGACCGTGCGGCCTTTGTCGCGGCCGGGTTCCGCCTGATGCATGAAGCCTGTCAGATCGCCAGAAACGATTATCTGAGCGAAATCCTCTCCAACCTACAACCGGCACTGCACCGCGCCTATGCGCTCGGGGTACGTTACCGTCCGGCGGAAGTCAGCCATGCATTCCGTTTTTTTGCCGAATTGATTCAGGCTGTTGCCCGGCGCGACCGCAACGCCATCCCAACCATTATAAAAGCTTATGGCAAACACCAGTGCAGCACCGTGCTCGCGGCACTGGCTGAGGAGACCTCTGCATGCGCCTGAAAGCCATTAAACTGGCAGGTTTTAAGTCCTTCGTTGATCCCACCACGGTTCCTTTTAACACCAATATGACGGGCATTGTCGGCCCTAACGGCTGTGGTAAATCGAACACCATTGACGCTGTGCGCTGGGTAATGGGCGAAAGCTCGGCCAAGTACCTGCGTGGCGACGCCATGACCGACGTTATTTTTAACGGCTCGTCGGAGCGTAAGCCGGTGGGCAAAGCCAGCGTAGACCTGGTGTTCGACAACAGTGACGGTACGTTAAGAGGCGAATACGCCGGATACAGTGAGATCGCCGTGCGCCGTCAGGTCAGTCGTGACGGACAGTCCACCTATTACCTAAACGGCACCAAATGCCGCCGTAAAGACATTACCGATATCTTCCTCGGCACCGGCCTCGGCCCGCGTTCTTACGCCATTATCGAACAGGGCATGATTTCGCGTCTGATCGAAGCCAAGCCGGAAGAACTGCGTGTTTACGTGGAAGAGGCTGCCGGTATTTCCAAGTACAAAGAGCGCCGCCGTGAAACCGAAAACCGCATGCGCCGTACCCATGAAAACCTCGAACGTCTGCAGGACATCCGTGAAGAGCTGGAGCGCCAGCTGTCGCACCTGCATCGCCAGGCTCAGGCGGCGGAAAAGTACAAAGAGCTGAAGTCGCAGGAACGTGAGAAAAAGGCTCAGCTGCAGGCGCTGAAATGGCAGACCCTGAACGAAGATTATCAGCAGCGCGAACTGAAGATTGCGCAGTTCGAAGCGCAGTTTGAATCGCACATGGCCAATCAGCGCTCGGCAGATACTGAGATTGAAGGCCTGCGTCTGGAGCATCAGGAAAAAAGCGATCAGTTCAACGAAGCGCAGAGTAAGTATTACGAAGTCGGTGCACAGATTGCCCGTCAGGAGCAGAAGCTCGAGCATCAGTCACAGATGTCGCTGCAGCTCGACCGTGATCTGGCCGAAGTCGAAAAAGCCATCATGGATACCGAGCGTTCGCTGGAAGAAGATCAGCTGAATCTGGAAACCGTCAGCGAAGAACGTCTGATGCTGGAACCGGAGCTGGAAATGCTGCTCGCCGGTGAAGAAGAATCGGCACTGAAACTGGAAGAAGCCGAAGATGCACAACGCCGCTGGCAGGACAGCTGGGATGCCTTTACCCAGCGCGCCAGTGAGCCGGCACGTCAGGCAGAAGTGGCCCAGACCCGCATTCAGAACACCGAACAACAGCTGACCCGTATCGATCAGCAGATCCTGCGACTGCAGGAAGAGCTGCAGCAGGTGACGGAAAATCCGGAGCTGGAAGAAATTCAGCTGCTGGGTGAAGAAGTCAGCGAACAGGAACTGGCGGCTGAAAGTCAGCAGGCGCGGGTGGATGAACTGGCTGAACAGGTCACCGACGCGCGCGAAAGTCTGGAGCAGCAGCGTAAGCAGCTGGACGATGGCAAGCGTCGTCTGCAACAGATGCTGAACCGCAAAGCCACGCTGGATGCACTGCAGAAAGCCGCGTTGGGGCAGGGCAGTGAAGCCGTCAGTCACTGGCTGGAAAGCCATCAGCTGGCACGTAAACCGCGTCTGGCAGAACAGCTGCAGGTCGAATCCGGTTGGGAGCGCGCGGTGGAAACCGTACTGGGCGGTTATCTGCAGGCGGTGATGGTTGATCAGCTCGATCCGGCCCAGCATTGGCTTGATAGCTTTAAAGAAGGCCAGCTGATTCTCTGGCAGCAGGGCTCTGAAAGTATGCCCGCGGCGCAGCCGGGCACACTGCAGAGCAAAGTCAGCAGCCAACAGAATGTCGCCGGATTGCTGGCTGGCGTGAAAACCGCCGACAGCATTCAGGCCGCTCTGGCAGTGCGCAGTTCACTGGCTGACGATGAATCCGTGATTACCCCGGATGGTATCTGGCTGGGTAAGCACTGGTTGCGTGTGGCGCGGGAAGCGGACGGTGAAGGCGGTCTGCTGGCGCGTCAGCAGGAACTGGAAACGCTGGAAGAGCAAATCGAAGATCTGGATATTCAGGTGGAAGAATGGGATGCCGACCTGGAAGCCAACCAGCTTAAGCTGCGCTCGCTGGAGCAGCAGCGTGAGACCGCACAGCGCGAACAGCAGCAGGTAAGTCAGAAGCTGATTACGCTGAAATCGCAGCTATCCGGTAAACAGGCGCGGGCAGAACAGTTCGCCCTGCGCAGTGACAAGATTAACCGCGACATCTCTGAGGCGCGGGAAACCCAGGCGCTGGAACGGGAGAATCTGGAAGAGCTGCGCATGACCTGGCAGGAAGCCATGAGCGCGGTGGATGAAGACACGGATGAACGTCAGCGTCTGCAGGATGAGCGTGCGCGGGTGCAGCAGTTGCTGGAGACCGCACGGATGGAAGCCGGTCAGAATAAAGACCGCGGCCACCAGATGCAGCTGAAGATGCAGACCCTGACCAGCCGCGAACAATCCCTGCAACAGGCGATTGATCGTCTGGCGGAACAGATGACGCGCCTGCGCGAACGTCGTGAGCAGGTGCTGGAAAATCAGAACCGCGATCACAGTGCGGATCTGGACGAACTGAAGGCACAGCTGGAAGAAATGCTTGAGCGCCGCCTCAGTGCCGAACAGGCCATGCAGGCCGCCCGCCATGCGCTGGAAACCGTCGACAGCCGCTTACGGGAGCTCGAGCAGAGCCGGGCGGAAGCCGAGAAAAAAGCGCTCGAAGTGCGTAACGAACTGGAAAAAGTGCGCATGGAGTGTCAGGCGCTGGATATCCGCCGTCAGGCGCTGGTGGAATCCCTGGCCGAAGAAAAACTGACCCTGAAAGATGTGATGGAGAACATTCCGGAAGAAGCCAACGCCGAACAATGGCAGGCGGATCTGGAAAAAATCGCCGAGCGTATTCAGCGTCTGGGCGCGATTAACCTTGCTGCCATTGAAGAATACAAGGTGCAGTCTGAGCGTAAGGTGTATCTGGACAACCAGAATGATGATCTGCAGAAAGCGCTGCAGACACTGGAAGGCGCGATTCAGAAGATTGACCGCGAGACCCGTACCCGTTTCCAGGAAACCTTCGACAAGATGAACGCCGGTCTGGCCGAACTCTTCCCGAAAGTGTTCGGCGGTGGTCATGCCTCGCTGGAACTGACCGACGAAGACCTGCTGACCACTGGTGTGGCCATTATGGCGCGCCCGCCGGGCAAGAAAAACAGCACCATTCATCTGCTGTCCGGTGGTGAGAAAGCCCTGACCGCGATCGCGCTGGTGTTCTCTATCTTCCAGCTGAATCCGGCACCGTTCTGTATGCTGGATGAGGTGGACGCGCCGCTGGATGACGCCAACGTCGGACGTTATGCGCGACTGGTGAAGGCAATGTCTGAAAAAGTGCAGTTTATTTATATTACGCACAACAAAATCGCCATGGAGATGGCGGATCAGCTGATGGGCGTCACCATGCACGAGCCTGGCGTATCCCGTCTGGTTTCTGTGGATGTGGAGGAAGCCGCGCAGATGATTGATCAATAAACGGACAGATAACGCACGACTGAATCGGGCAGAGAGGGTCAGACAGGGAAAGTTGTCGGCTTTTCTGCTCGCAGAGTGTTGCAGGGGCTGTTTTCGCTATGGCCAATATGTAACACTCTGCCCGGAGATTTTTTGTGGTTCCGATGTCATATCGAGCGTTTTTCCGGTCCACACGAGCGGTTGTAATCAGGCACAGGTTAGCAGGGGTTTAAGGTAAAAATGGAATGGAGCTGGCGTACGGTTCTTATCATCATCGGTTTGATGGTGATGGCAGCAATTCTGATTGATGGTTTCCGCAGGATGCGGCGTGCCCGGGCGGAAGCTCTGCGTCTTGATGTCACCAACGAATTCAATTTCCCGGAAGATCCGCACAATCCGGAGCTGCCCAGCGGCGGTTTCCGTGTGATTGGTGATCGTGAGCCGGGTGAGGGTGCCGCACCACTCAGCAAAGTGCAGCCTGACGATTTTCGCCCGCGTTTTGACGATACGCCGGCTGATGATCTGGCAGAGCGTGAAGACAGCAGCGTGCCGTATTTTGCTGACGAGGATCTGTCACCTGCGCGTACTGTTGCAGCGGCTGATAAGCCCACCGCTGAACGTCAGGTTGTTGAGTCAGAGCCTTCAGTTACTGAACAAAAGCCATCAGCTGAGGAATATAAGCCTTCCACTGCTGAGCATAAGCCCTCTGTTGCTGAGCATAAGCCCAGAGCGGAAGAGCGCGCAGCCCCGGCTACGGCGGACTCGTCATCGGGCTGGGATCTGCCATCTTTCTCCGCCACCGATGATGAAGACACCCTGGTATCCTGGGAAGACGATGTTGGCCCGGTACGGGTGGTCGGTAAACAGGCTGACAGTGCGCCGGTCCATAGTGAACCCAATAAAGACAGTATTCAGGATTTCGATATTCCAGCGTCCAGCCTGATTCCGAAAGCCCGTCCGGTTAATCTTGATGAAGAATTCCCGGTCCTGCTGGAAGTGGAAGAGCTGGGCGACGATGACATTCAGCCAGCAGCCGAGCCCGTTAGCGGCGATCTGTTTGGCCGCAATTCGATGGACGCGGCAGATGAAGTTGCAGACGCTGAAGCGGAAGTGAACGACGCTGAAGATCCGGTACACAATGATTTTATTTCCGAAGGGGAATACCCCGACGAAGACGATCTGCAGAACGAAGTCAGTGAAGTGCCGCCACAAACCATTGTGCAGCCCGTTAATTACGCATCCGCCGATGCGGAGAAACTGGCAGACCGTCCGCAGCCGGATATGGTGCTGGAAATTCACTGCGTTGCCCGGGATGAGCTGGGGTTCAGTGGCAAAGATATTCTTTACCTGTTTAACAGCTGCGATCTGCGTTTTGGCGAGATGGATATTTTCCACCGCTTCGAGCAGGCCGATGGCCGTGGCAATATTCAGTTTTCTGTGGCGCAGAGTTATGAGCCAGGTATCTTCGTACCGGCCGCCATGGCGCAGCAGCATTTCCGCGGACTGAGTTTCTTTATGAGCCTGCCGGGTCCGTCAAAGGCGCCGGAGGCGTACGAAGCCATGTCGGAAATGGCGCGGGTTATAGCCCGTAATCTCGGTGCCGATCTGATTGATGGGGCGCGCAGTGCGCTGACCACTCAGACCATTGAGCACGAGCGTCAGCAGATTATGGAATACGAACGGCGACAGAAACTGGCCCGTAAAAAGCAGGGTCTTAAATAAATTCTGAAATACCATTATGAACGAACAAAATGATCTTTTTGCAGAGGAGCCAAATGGCTCCTCTGCGTCTTCCGATACCATGAAAAGCAGTGCAACAGGAAAGGAATCCATGACCGACGAACAATCCGTCAGCAGCAGAGTGGATGCACTGCGTCAGGAAATAAATCAGCATAATTATCGTTATTACACGCTGGATGAACCCAGTATTCCAGACGCAGAATACGATCGCCTGATGCGTGAACTGCAGGGGCTGGAAGCGCAGTATCCTGAGCTGGTCACTGCGGATTCTCCAACCCAGCGTGTCGGCGCGCAGCCACTGACCGAATTCGAAGAAGTGGTACACGATATTCCCATGCTGTCGCTGGATAATGCGATGAACGCTGAGGAATTTGCGGCTTTTTATCAGCGCGTTCAGGACAGGTTAAAGACCACAGATACCATTGCCATCGCCTGCGAACCTAAGCTCGATGGGCTGGCCATCAGTCTGCTGTATGTCGATGGTGTACTGGTACGGGCCGCGACCCGTGGCGATGGTCAGACCGGGGAAAATGTTACCCAGAATGTGCGCACCATTAAAAATATCCCGCTGAAACTGTATGGCGATAACTATCCATCACGGATCGAGATCCGTGGTGAGGTGTATATGCCGAAAGCAGGGTTTGATGCGTACAACGACAATGCGCGGCAAAACGACGAAAAAGTCTTTGCCAATCCACGTAACGCCGCCGCCGGTTCGCTGCGTCAGCTGGACCCGAAAATTACCGCGAAGCGACCACTGGAGTTCTGTGCCTACAGTATTGGTGTGGTAAGCGACGATGCGGATATGGCGGATACTCACAGCGGCATTCTTGCGCAGGTAAAAACCTGGGGGATTAAAATTAACCCGGAAATGCGCGTGGTCAACGGTGTTGAGGAAGCCCAGGCGTTTTTTGAACAGCTGGGTGAAAAACGTCATTCACTGGATTACGAAATCGACGGTACGGTATTCAAAGTTGACCGTCTCGATCTGCAGGAAACTCTGGGCTTTGTTGCCCGTGCTCCGCGTTGGGCGATAGCTTATAAATTTCCGGCGGTTGAAGAGATGACTGAACTGCAGGGCGTGGATTTTCAGGTTGGCCGCACCGGTGCCTTAACGCCGGTGGCACGATTAAAACCTGTGCATGTGGCTGGTGTTACTGTATCCAATGCCACCTTGCATAATATGGATGAAATTGCCCGGCTGGATGTGAAGGTCGGCGATACCGTTATTATCCGTCGTGCCGGCGATGTTATTCCACAGGTGGTTTCCGTGGTGGCGGAAAAGCGTCCAGCGGAGGCACAGGATATTGTTATGCCGGATCATTGTCCGGTGTGCGATTCGCTGGTGGAAAAAGTCGAGGGCGAAGCCGTCGCCCGCTGTACTGGTGGTCTGGTATGTTCTGCTCAGCGTAAAGAAGCCATCAAGCATTTTGCCTCGCGCAAAGCGCTGGATGTTGAAGGGCTGGGCGATAAACTGATCGATCAGCTGGTGGATGCCGGGCTGATTGATTCCGTGGATGATTTATTTCACTTGACACTGGAACAGCTGGCGGGCCTGGAACGCATGGCGGAAAAGTCGGCGCAGAATGTTCTCGATGCGCTGGAAAAAGCCAAAAATACCACTTTGCCGCGCTTCCTTTACGCGCTCGGTATCCGTGAAGTGGGTGTGGTAACGGCCAATAATCTTGCTGCGCATTTTGGCTTTCTCGAACGCATTATGACCGCCTCCGAAGAAGCCTTGATTGACGTGCCGGATGTTGGCGCCATTGTTGCGGCACACGTGCATAATTTCTTTGCTGAACCGCATAACCTTACTGTGATTGAGCAATTGCAGAAGGCGGGCGTGAACTGGACGGAGAAAGAACCCGTACAGGATTCCGGCGAACTGCCATTATCGGGTCAGGTTGCGGTGATTACCGGTACGCTGACAGAGAGTGGTCTCAGCCGCGATGATGCCAAAGCTCTGCTGGAGCAGCTTGGTGCCAAAGTCACAGGCAGTGTTTCCGCCAAAACCGATTTTCTGGTGGCTGGCGAGAAGGCAGGCTCCAAACTGACCAAGGCTCAGAGCCTGGATGTTACTGTGCTGGATGAAGCGGGTTTTCTGCAGTTACTGGACGAACATGGGCTTCGTCCTCAGGGATGAGACTGTGCCGGGATAAACCTGCAGGAATAAAATACGGGGAGAAAGTGCCGGTGCTGGCGAATATCAGAATTATAGCGTTACTGGCTTTCAGTCTGTTGCTCAGCGCCTGCAGTACGGCGCCACCGAAAAATATCAACGATGTCTGTGACATCTACGATGAATATTACGACTGGTATAACGCCTCAAAAGAGGTGAAGAAAAAGTACGGCATTCCGGAAGCCGTAACCATGGCCTTTATTCATCAGGAATCGAAGTTCGTCGGTGATAACCGCCCGCCGCGTAAATGGTATCTGTGGATTATTCCGGGGCCGCGGCCATCCACGGCGTATGGCTATGCTCAGGCGCTGGATACCACCTGGGAAGGCTATATGAAAGCCACCGGTAACTGGGGTGCGGACCGTGATGACTTTGAAGATGCTGTGGATTTTATCGGCTGGTACAACGCCCAGACGATAAAACGCACCGGCATCAAAGCGCACGATGCGTATCGCCTTTATCTTGCTTATCACGAAGGTGCCGGCGGCTATCTGCGCGGTACCTACAAAAACAAGCGTTGGCTGATCGATGTGGCCCGTAAAGTTGAACGCCGGGCCAAAGTGTATCAGCAGCAGCTGGTCGCCTGCCGTGAAGACCTCGAAAGTGGCTGGTTCTGGCGCACGCTGTTTGGGCTCAATGATGAGCCTTATGACGCTGATTTACCTGCCGTTTTACTACCTATGGAACCTGTCCCATCCTTTCGGATGAAGCTGTCAGCTGAGTCCCCTGATTCCTCCCGGGGTTAGCCCGGACAAAGCAGCGGATTCTCCACTTCCTGCTATGCTTATCAGGACGGGACGGTGTCGTCCTGAGCAGGCGTCTGCCCGGCGCGCAGACGTCTGTAATCTGGCGTGGAGAAACCATGGAAGTGTTACTTTGGCTGACGGTGTCAGCGGTTGCTTTATTGATGGCATTTGCCGCCTATCTGGCTGGCCGTAAGGCATCCTATGCTGTTAAAGCGCGGGATGTACTGTTTGAACTCAGTCCGGACCCCATGGTGCTGGTGGACGACCGGGGCATCATTCGCCAGGCCAACGTGGCGTCGCACAAACTGCTGGGCTATTCGCCGGGCAGTCTCAATGGCGAACACGTGGATATTCTTGTTCCGGACGCTATCCGTGCGCAGCATCAGCATCTGGTGACTCTCTTTTTTACCTCCCATGGTGACCGCACCATGAACAACCGCATCTGGATCCGCGGCGCTAACGGACGCAAGCTGAACGGCGAAATTCATCTGGCACTGGTGGAGCTGGAAAAAGAGCGCATGGCGCTGGCCACCATCCGTGACACGTCTGCTTTGTGGCGGGAAGAGCGCAAGCTGCGGGAACAGCGCAAAGCGTATGACGAATTGTTTGAACTGGCGTACGTCGGCATCTGCAAAGTCAGCCTTGGCGGGCGTTTTCTGCGCATTAACCAGCATTTGTGTGAGCTGCTCGGTTATTCCCGTGAACAGATGATGGAGCTGTGTTTTCAGGATGTAACGCATGCTGAGGATCTGCAGGACGACGTTGGCCACGTTAACCGTTTGCTGGCCGGTGAGGCTGATTCATACAGCATGGAAAAGCGCTATATTCATGCCAGTGGCCGTGATATCTGGGCTAACCTGACGGTATCTCTGATCCGTGATGAACAGGATTTTCCCGATTATTTTATTTCGGTGATTCAGGATATTACTGAGCGCAAACACTCAGAAGCACTGCTGCAGAAGTCGGAAACGAAATTCCGTACCATGGCAGAAACCATTCAGTCGGTTGTCTGGATGGCATCCCCTGAGCTGGATAATATTCTGTTTGTTAACCGTGCGATTGAACACGTCTGGGGTCGTAACCATCTGAGTTTTTACAATGCACCGGCTGTTCTGTTCGAAGCTATCCACGAGGAGGACCGTCAGCGGGTTCTGCACGCGATCAGGCACAGGCAGGATGGACAATGGAAGGTGCAGTATCGGGTAAATCATCCGCAAAAAGGTCTGCGCCATATTATTGATACCGGCACTGAAGTGCGCGGCGAAGAGGGGAGTGCTGACTATATTGTTGGTCTGGCGACCGACATCACTGATCGGGTTGAGACCCAGCTGGAGCTGGAAAAGGCGCTGAAGAAAGAAAAAGAAGCGACCGAAAGACTGAACCAGCTGGTGCGTACCGATCCGTTAACCGGCTGCCTTAACCGTCAGGCTCTGTATGACGAACTGGATAAGCAACTGGAGCTGTATAACCGCTATAAAACCCCAAGCTCTGTCCTGTTTATTGATCTGAACGACTTCAAAGCTATTAATGATAATTACGGCCATATTGCTGGTGATGACACGCTGCGTGCATTGGCTCAGCATATTACCGGCAACATCCGGGTAACGGATATTCTGGCGCGTTATGCCGGGGATGAATTTGTGGTTATCTTGCCGCAGACCGGCATCAGGGAGGCCAGCCGGACGGCGGCAAATCTGCGCGCCAATGTGCTGAAATACAGCTCACAGGGAAGGGACTTTCATGTTCACTTCAGTATCGGTGTCGCCTTTGTTGGCTATCCCGATGTACGCAATGCATCATCCTGGATTGAAATTGCCGATCAGGCAATGTATCTGGATAAATCCAGTTCCCGCGAAACCAAAGACAGTGACGATACAGCCGGGATAAGGCCTCAGGGTAAACTGGACAGCTGAGCAGCGTTTTTGGCCTAAGATTTTGTCCGGGCTTTTGTCTGGATTTTTGAGCAGCGCTTTCATGCGGGAAAGTATTCCTTTCCCGTTTGTATTTTCAGTGCTTAAAAGCAGGGCTGATCAACGCAGATTCTACGGCTTTCAGGCCGGGTACAGGCTGTCGTTTTGCGGCTTTTCTTCATCCAGTTGCTTTCTGGCTTTTAACAGCGACAGCAGATTCTGACCATTGTAAGCCGAATTTCCCTGTGCGGAAAACAGCAGGGCATCCAGCTCACTTAATGCAGAATTTAAGGCCGGGTCGCGATAGCGGGCTGCCAGCTGTGGCAGGCTGGTAATGGCTCTGTCTTTGCTGCTTTCACTACCATCAAGGTTATTCCGGAGTGCGGCATTTGCCCACTTTAACAGGGCGCTGTGAAGATCCTTTGCGTCGCCATTACGACAGGCAGTGTTCAAAGCCTTCCAGCATTGTTTTTCATTTTGCAGCGCGTCTGACTCTGCAGATTCCATTGCTGCAGCGGGCTTCTTCAACAGCAGCCAGCCCAGCACAATATTCACCAGCAGGGACAGTGCGAACAGTACTGGCCAGAAACCACTGAAATGGCTGTCAGCAGAAACCAATGTTCCGCCATTGCTGTTACCGCTATGACTGTCAGAGGCAGACGCTTCAGCAGCGCTTTGTGTGTTGCCATTTACTGTGTTTTGCCCGGAATTCTGAGCAGCGTTCTGTGCCGGCGCCACGGTTACTGTATGGGCAGGCAGTACCGCATATTCCAGCTGACCTTTGGTCACATTCCACCAGGGGATGCGGATTTCCGGCAGGGTAATTTTACCGCTTGCGGCAGGCACCAATGCCATGGACTGAACCGAGGTTCCTTCTACGCCATTTTCCGATAAATCATCACTGGATTCAGTCTGATCCGGGTAGTAACGGATATTACGGATTTCAGGCACTGGCACCGGAGGCAGCTGATTTCCGGGCAGGCCGGTGGCTTTCAGCGTGATGGTGCGGGTGATGGGATCGCCTTGCTGCCAATCCTGAGGATCGGCACTGAAGCGCTCGCTGATACTCAGCTGGCTGGCAGGAAGCCAGGGCGCCTGCGGATAACCGGCAGGAATGGAATTCACCGTCAGGCTGATGGGCTTGCTGACAATAGATGCCTGACGGCCACGCCCCCAGCGGTCATAAGGATCGCGTACGGAGGCCTGGAAACGTTGCCCGGGGATAACCAGCTCGCCACTGACTTCCGGATAAATGGCAAAATTGCGTTCATAAACACCAAAGCGCTGACCTTTGATAACCGTCGTGTACTGGCGCACGTCACCAAGCGGTTCGACGCGGGCGTCGGTGACGTCCAGAGAGGTCAGAGAAGGCTCGTCATGCTGTACGCTGTAATAGACTTTTTCGGTGTACAGAATCTGTTGCTGCACATAATACTGTGGCTGCTTCTGCACACTGATGTCGAAGAAAAATTCTTTCTCCTGCTGAGCTTTTACATCGTCGGAAACCGCATTGACCTGAACAGTAATCGGATCGGTTTTCTCGTCATCGTACTCGATGGACGGAATAGTCAGCTGGCCAGTGCGCTGAGGTGTCAGTGTCAGTACCCAGTCGGTATAAGATTCCATCTGACCATTAATGGTGGTCATTTTGCGTGACTGCTGCTGATTGAGGATATGAAAATCTTTTTTCAGCGCGGAGACGTCCGGGCTGCTGAATCCTGCCTGGCCGCCGTAACGCAGAATCAGGGTGAAGGTGTCCTGTTCGCTGATGGTTTTACGGTCCACGCTGGCGTTAAACGATGTGGCCCAGGCCTGTGTGCTGAGCAGCAGGCAAAAGATAAGACTGCCAAGCAACCTCACCATAATACGTCTCCACTTTCCTGATTATCTTTTTGGCGATATTGATACAAAAATTTGCGTTGCAGCAGGTTGCCGGGTTTATCCGGCACGCGGTTCAGCCATTGCTGCATTGCGGCCTGTTCTTCCCGGGTCATTGTACTTTCGCTGTCATTCTGAGCCTGTTGCGGGTTCTTGCCGTCATTTTCTTTATCAGCTTTATTTTTCTCAGCAGATGCCTGCTGTTGCTGCGTTTTATCGTCTTTATCTGCATCATCCTGTTGCTCAGCTGAGGCCTGCTGTTGTTTATCCTCAGCGTTTTGCGGATCGTTGTCAGAGGGTTTTTCGCCATTCTGATTGTTTTGCTTCTGATCCTGGTCCTGTTGTTTATTCTGTTGTTGATTCTGACGCTGATCGCCTTGCTGGCCATTCTGCTGCTGGTTCTGCTGCCCGGATTGCTGATCCTGACTCTGTTGCTGATCCTGCTGCTGGTCATCTTGCTGGCCATTCTGGTTCTGTTGTTGCTGCTTCTGTTGCTGCTCCAGCGCTTTTTTTACCGTCTGCAGGTTTTTTTCAGCCGCCTTCAGCGACGGGTCTTTTTTCAATGCCTGCTGATATTCTTTTACAGCATCCTGTAACTGACCGGACTGGGCCAGTGCATTACCGCGGTTGTAATGGTTAACCGCGCTGTCAGCGGATTGGGAGAATGCCTCAGCTGCGGATTGGTAATCTCCGGCTTTATAAGCTGCGGAGCCTTTCCACTGTGGATCCTCAAATACGTCTGCGGCGGCTTTGGGGTCATCTTTCATTATTTCTGCTGCCTGCTGATCTTTGGTTTGCCAAAGATCCAGCCACTCAAATGCGTAAGAGTCGTGGGGCCAGAGAAATGGAATCAGAAAAACACTGACTACCACACCGCGGCGGAATAACAGCAAGGCTAACGGCAACAGCAGGAATATCAGCCAATACCCCTGGTCTGCCCAGAGATCAAACCTGTGCTGTTGCTCATGCGGGTCAGCATCGACCTGCGGATTAAGTTCTGCCTGTTGTGAAATCAGACTCTGCCAGTCGCTGTCATCCAGCGTCATGTTACGCCAGGGAATATTCAGGGCAGAAGCCAGCGCTTCCACCGCTCCGGTGTTGAGCCCGGGCATCACAATATTGCCCTGACCGTCTTTCAGAAAACCTGAACCCGGCATGGGGACCGGTGCGCCGGCACTGGTTCCAATGGTGATTACTTTCAGGCTGGCAAGGCCGGTATCCAATACGTCAGAAATACGGCCAATATCTTTGTTCTGGATACCGTCGGTTAACAGCAATAGCTGGACTTTGCCAACGCCGGAATCGCGCGCGAGCGTCTGCGCCAGTTCAATGGCTTTATCCGGGCGGGAGCCGGGCGCCGGCATAATAAATGGCGATACCGACGGCAGCAGGTTTTCAATGGTGTCTGTATCGTCAGTCAGCGGCGCGACGGTGTAGGCATCGGCATCGTATACAATCAGCGCCGTCTGTCCGTCCTGACGGGAGCGGACAATATCCGTTACTTTCTGGATGGCACGGACATAACGGCTGGGCGACAGATCCTGCGATCCCATGGATAACGACATATCCATCATAATGACCAGCGCGTCCTGATTTTTGGCCACCGGCTGTGGAATCTTTTGCCAGGTCGGACCGGCTAAAGCGATGGCAACAATAAAGGCTGCCAATGCCATCAACAGCGTAATAAAAGGTGATGCCGGTTTCTGGCTGTCGTTGCCGTCAAGAAGATAGGGCAGCAGTAGCGGGTCGATCACCTGTTGCCATTGACCGTTATTTTTTCTGCGCTGGCGGAACAAAAAGACGGCGGCCAACGCCGGAATAATCAGCAGTAACCACAATGGGCGAATAAAATGGAAATTATGCAGCCATTCCATCAGAACTTCTCCGTGGCATTATCAGTGGAACGGGCAGAGTGTTTTTCTGACCAACGGCCGATGATGGTATTTTTTAATCCGCCCAGACTTTGCCACAGCGCCAGCAGCAGGACAGAAATCAGCGCACTCAATAATGGCCAGTGATACAGATTGGTCTGTGGCCGATAAATTTCCGGATCTTTTTCCGTTGGCTCAAGCTCGTCGATTAAGGCATAAATCTGCTGCAGTTCTTCCGGGTTGCGCGCGCGGAAAAATGCACCGCCGGTACTTTGGGCAATGGTACGCAGGGCATTTTCGTCGAGATCCCGGCTAGGGTTCACGGTACGGCTGCCAAAGAAGCTGGAGACTTCCATCTGATCTGCCCCCAGACCAATGGTATAAATTTTTACTTTGTAGGTGGCGGCCAGCTCTGCGGCTTTTAACGGGTCGATTTCACCGGCAGTATTGGCGCCGTCGGTGAGCAGAATGACCACGCGGCTGTCTTCCGGATTATCTTTCAGACGTTTAATGGTTAAGCCCAGCGCATCACCAATGGCGGTACGTTTACCGGCAAGACCAATCTGGGCCTCGTTCATTAAGGTTTGCACTGTGCGGGTATCAAAGGTCAGTGGGGATTGCAGGTAGGCTTCATCACCAAACAATACCAGCCCCAGACGGTCGCCCTGACGGCGGGGAATAAAATCATTCAGCACATGTTTTACTGCATCCAGGCGGTTAACCTGACGGCCATTCAGTTGCATGTCGCCCATCTTCATACTGTCGGATAAATCCACGGCCAGAATCAGATCACGACCGCTGACCGGCATTTCCACCACATCGCCGGCCTGATAGGGGCGCGCCAGGGCTATGACCAGGCTGAGCCATAAGATCACCAGCAGAATCCAGCTCAGGGCGTCACGCTCAGGCGCATCACTGTGTTCGCTGTTCTGTTGCGGCAACAGTGTCGGGACCGGCACTTTCAGGGCGCTGCTCTGGCGCTTCACTGCTGGAATCAGTAAACGCAGCAGCAACGGCAGCGGCAGCAGAGCAAAGGCCCACAGCCAGTGGAACTGAGGCAGGAAATCGGGCAGGACATCAGACATTGGAACGCCTCCAGTGCTTTTCACTCTGTTCAAGCCACTGCGTTACCGCAGCGAACAGCTGGCCGGCATCGCCGTCAAAGCGTCCCTCAGGGACATAGGCGCCGGTGCCGAGCAGGCGTAATTCATCTGTGCTGAAACTGTTGTTGGAGTTGGCGAGAAAAACCGCCCAGTCTTTGCCATACAGGTTAACCGCCTGTGGATAGCGGTGACGGCACCAGATTTTCAGCTGGGTATTAATATCCTGAATCATTTCAGGGCTCAGACGCTTATGTTGCGTCTGCAAATCATTGAGACGGATGGTGATGTGGCGGTAGGGCAGGCTCAACGCCTGCAGGCGTTTACGCCGGCGCAGCAGCAGGAAAGTGGCGGCGATCAACAACAGCATTAATACCAGCAGCAGCCACCAGCCGGGTGCCAGTGGCCAGGCGCCAGGCGCGGCGGGCAGAATAATATCTTCCAGCGGCAACTGCGGGGTGATCGGATTCATCCGCGCCTCCCGCTCGTACGACTGCCGCTCAGGCCAAGACCATTGCGCAGCGCTGTGAGTGGATCCGCCATGTCGGTAGTTAACGCCAGTAACGGCGATTTCAGCCGCAACATGTGGGCGCTAAGGTCATCACGGCGCTGCTGCCAGGCGTCTTCGTATTGCTGACGCAAACGGCGGTCGGCGGCGTTAACCAGATGCTTTTTATCCTGCCAGGCAAACTGATAAACACCGGGTGGCGGCAGGCTGGCTTCCAGCGGATCGGAAACCTGCAGGGCAATCAGATCACTGTGACGGGTCAGGTCGAACAGCTGACGTTCACATTCATCGTCGAATCCGGCGAAATCACTGATGAAATATACCGCACTGCCGGGGCGAACCACGCGCCGCAGATGACGACACATCTGTTGCATGCGGCCCGTGCGGTAAGGTTGCGGTTTTGCTTCTGCCAGAGCATTGATGATCTGCAGTACCTGTTTGCGGCCGGTTTTCGGACGCAGGTCGGTTTCGTCTTCATCGTTGAACAGCAGCGCGCCAACCCGATCGCCGTGATTGCTGGCGGCCCAGGCCAGCAGTGCAGCAAGATCGGCAGCCAGTACACTTTTAAATGCGTGGCGCGTGCCGAAATGCATGCCCGAGCGCAGATCGCAGACGATGATCACCGGCCGTTCGCGTTCTTCTTTAAACACTTTGATATGGGCGTCGCCAGTGCGGGCGGTTACCCGCCAGTCCATGGCACGGATATCGTCGCCCGGCTGATAGGCGCGCACTTCGGCGTAATCGAGACCGCGGCCACGTACGGCAGAAGTATGGCTGCCGGACAGGTCGTTGAGAATTTTGCGCTGGCGATGCAGCGGCAGAAAGCCTGACAGTGCACGCAGACGCACCAGATTGGCGGCATCGATCACGGCACCGGCAGAAAACTGCAGATCGCTGGAACGGGCGGAGCGGCTCATATCAGATTACCGGTACCCGTTGCAGCAGTTCGTTAATCACTTTGTTGACGGTCATGCCGGAAGCTTCGGCTTCAAAGCTCAGCAGCAGACGATGACGCAGCACATCATGGGCGACGGCCTGAACATCTTCCGGACTGACGTAATCCCGTCCTTTCAGCCAGGCGTGGGCGCGGGCACAGCGGTCCAGGGCAATGGTACCCCGTGGGCTGGCGCCGAATTCGATCCAGCTGTCGAGGTCTTTGCCATAGCCTTCGGCACGGCGGGTAGCCATGATCAGCTGCACCAGATACTGCTCAACCGCATCGCTCATGTGCAGGTTCAGTACCTCTTTACGTGCAGCAAACACATCGTCCTGACTGAGTTTGACATCGCTGCCTGTGCTTTGCTGCAGTGCCTCGCCACGGGCCAGACGGAGAATCAGCTGCTCTGCTTCCGCTGCCGGATAATCAATCACCACATGCATCAGGAAGCGGTCAAGCTGAGCTTCCGGCAGTGGGTAGGTACCTTCCTGTTCGATCGGGTTCTGAGTCGCCATCACCATAAACATCGGCGGCAATGGGCGGGTAACACCACCCACGGTGACCTGACGTTCTGCCATGGCTTCCAGCAGGGCGCTCTGCACCTTGGCCGGAGCACGGTTGATCTCGTCGGCAAGAATCAGGTTATGGAAGATAGGACCGGCCTGAAAATCAAAGGATTCCTGTTGCGGACGGTAGATTTCAGTCCCTGTGATATCGCCGGGCAGCAGGTCGGGTGTGAACTGGACACGCTTGAAGTCACCTTCGAGACGTTGCGCAAGGGCATTGATGGCTTTGGTTTTCGCCAGACCGGGTGCCCCTTCGACCAGTAAATGGCCGTCACTTAACAGACAGATAAGCAGGCGTTCAACCAGATGCGGCTGGCCGATGATCTGTTCCTGTAAAGACGAATTGAGGCGGGCGAAACCCTCTTGTACTGTCATAGTCCTTTCTTCCAGAGCGTTGATTTAACAGGGATTTTATTGACTGCAAGAGTCAGGTCAATGGCTCAGAGCGGCGTGGCTGAAGAAAGTTCCGGCCACACCGGGACGGATTGTCGCAGTCTGAGCAATGGCCGTCGACCATTGCCCGGCTTATTACCGTACTTATTACCCGCTACCGTCACAGATCAATGGCGTATTGCATTGGGCCGGGCACGATCTGCGTTAATCGCAGCAGCTTACAAAAACGTAACATCCGGGCGTTTAAATTGTCGTAAATGTTCTAAGCTGAAAAAATCACAATAAAATGGAAAAGATTATGCTCACTGAACTGAATTCCCTGATCGCGGAGCGAAATCAGGCAGAACAGGCGGATATTCTTCAGCGTTTCGCACGGATTTATTTCTCCGGTGCCCCTGAAGATGAAATGATGGCCCGGGCACTGGAGGACCTGTACGGTGCCACTTTGTCCTGTTGGCAGTTCATTCAGCAGCGTAAGCCGGGTGAAAGCCGGGTGCGGGTTTTTAATCCGGACTATGAAAACCATGGCTGGCAGTCGATGCATACTGTGGTGGAGATCGTCTGTGAGGATGTCCCTTTTCTGGTGGACTCCATCCGTATGCTGCTCAACAGCCATCAGCTGTCGCTGCACGCCATCCATTATTGTGTGATGCACGCAAAGCGTGATCGTAAACATACTCTGATCAGCAAAGATGACTGGAGCCGGGCGGCAAAAGACAGTACGCCGGAAGCCATTATCTATATTGAATTTGATCATCATTCTGATGCCGCGCTGCTGGCACAGCTGGAAAGTGAATTACTGGACGTTATCGCCGAAGTGCACGCCTGTGTGGCGGATTTTCAGGCCATCTCGGAACGCGCGGAAGAATGTGCGGCGGCGCTGGCCAAACCGGCAGAGAAAGGCCGCAAGGCGGATTACCGTGAAGCGCGCGAGTTTATCCTGTGGCTGCAGGCCAATCACTTTACCTTCCTCGCCTGTGATGAATTCCATATTGAGGAAGACGCAGGTGAGTCTTACGTGGTGCGCGACAGCGATAAAGACCTTGGTCTGTTCCGCCACAATAAGGCCAGCCGCGACCGTCTGAAGCTGACGGATCTGGAAGATGAGGTACGGGATTTTATTACCGATTCCAGTATCGTCAGTTTTATGAAATCCGGCTCGCGCTCGCGGGTACACCGTCCGGCGTATCCGGATTATGTAGTGGTGAAAATCCTCGATAAAGACGGTCGAGTGGTACGCGGTGTGCGTTTCCTCGGTCTGTATACCTCTATGGTGTATATCGAGACACCCAACAATATTCCGTTTGTGCGGGAAAAACTCAACGCCGTGCGCGCGATGGCCGACTTTACCCCGGGCAGTCACAGCGCGAAAGAACTGAACCGTATTCTTGAAGTGTACCCGCGCGATGAGCTGTTTCAGTCGTCAGCCGAAGAGCTGGTGAAAACCGCGGTCAGTATTCTTAATATTCAGGAACGGCGCCAGACCCGTGTCTATCTGCGCAAAGATTCCTACAGCAAATTTATTTCCTGTCTGGTGTACACGCCGCGGGATGTTTACAACACCGAAATGCGGCTCAAAATCGAAGCGGTATTGCGTGAAGAATTTGATACGCTGGATGTTGAATTTAATACCTATTTCTCTGAGTCGGTGCTGGCACGTGCCTATTACCTGTTGCGCCTGAATCCGGACTCTCCGGTTAATTTTGACGAAGAAAAAGTGAAACGCCGCATTTCTCAGGTGGTGCGTTCCTGGCCGGATGATCTGCAGGCGGCGCTCAGTGAGCAGGTGGGCGAAGAACAGGGTAACCATCAGTATCACCTGTATCGCGGAGCATTTCCGGCCGGTTATCGTGAAGCGTTCACCGCGCGCACGGCGGTGGCGGATATTCAGCATATGGAATCACTGCGTGATAAACCGGCAGGCGATCTGGCCATGAGCTTTTACCGCGAGCTGGAGGAAGGTGAGAACGAGCTCAGGTTCAAGCTGTTTAACCGCGATACGATTCTGCCGTTATCCGACGTCATTCCTGTGCTGGAAAATCTTGGTCTGCGGGTGCTCGGTGAGCATCCGTATGAAATTACCTGTTCTGATGGGAAGAAAGTCTGGATTCATAATTTCCTGCTGCGTTACACGCTGTCAGACAGTATTAACATTGCCGAAGTGAAGAATCTGTTTCAGGATTCATTCAGTGCTATCTGGCATGGCATTTCAGAAAACGACGGCTTTAACCGTCTGGTGCTGGGTGGTCAGCTGGGCTGGAAAGATATTGCCATTCTGCGGGCGTTCGCCCGTTATATGAAGCAGATCCGCTTTGGTATTTCCGAAAGCTATATTGCCGAAACCCTGTGCCGCTATATTCATGTCAGTGCCCAGCTGGTCAAACTCTTTCATCTGCGTTTCGACCTGCGTGATGTCAGTGCAGAGCAACGTGCTGAGCAGGTCAGTGAATGCGAAGAATCGCTGATTGCAGCACTGGAAGATGTGGATCAGCTGAATGAAGACCGCACCATCCGCCGTTATATCGAATTAATTAAAGCGACTCTGCGCACCAACTTCTATCAACTGGACGACGAAGGAAAGAGTAAGTCTTACCTGTCGTTTAAAATTAATCCGCATGCGGTGTCCGATATGCCGTTGCCGCGGCCAATGTATGAAATTTTTGTTTATTCGCCACGGGTCGAAGGTGTGCATCTGCGCGGTGGTCCGGTTGCCCGCGGTGGTCTGCGCTGGTCTGACCGTAGCGAAGATTTCCGTACTGAGATTCTCGGTCTGGTGAAAGCCCAGCAGGTTAAAAATGCGGTGATTGTGCCGGTTGGCGCTAAAGGCGGTTTTATCGCCAAGTGCCTGCCGAAAGACGGCGGCCGCGATGCCTTTATGGCAGAAGGGATTGCCAGCTACCAGACGTTTATCAGTGCGCTGTTAGACGTTACCGATAACCTCAGTGAGGGGGCGATTATCCCACCGGAAAACGTCGTCCGTCACGACGGTGATGATCCGTATCTGGTGGTAGCTGCGGATAAAGGCACGGCGACCTTTTCTGATATTGCCAACGAAATTTCGGTTAACCGGGGTTTCTGGATGGGCGATGCGTTTGCTTCCGGTGGCTCCATTGGTTACGACCACAAAAAAATGGGGATTACTGCGCGTGGTGCCTGGGTATCCGTGCAGCGTCATTTCCGTGAGCAGGGTGTTAACGTTCAGGATACGGACTTTTCTGTGGTGGGCATCGGCGATATGGCCGGGGATGTTTTCGGTAACGGTATGCTGTTATCGAAACATATCTGCCTGGTGGCAGCGTTTAACCATATGCATATTTTTGTCGATCCGACGCCGGATTCCGCCAGCAGTTATGAAGAACGCAAGCGGCTGTTCGAGCTGCCACGCTCCAGCTGGGATGACTATAACCGTGAATTAATTTCCAAAGGCGGTGGTATTTTCCTGCGCTCGGCCAAGCGCATCAATATCTCGCCGGAAATGAAAAAATGCTTCGACATCAGCGAAGATCATCTGCAGCCGGCGGAACTGATCAGTGCGATTCTGAAGGCGCCGGTTGATCTGATCTGGAATGGTGGTATCGGTACCTACATTAAAGGTTCTGCGGAACGGCATTCACAGGTGGGTGATAAAGCCAACGACAGCCTGCGGATTAACGGCAGTGAAGTCCGTGCCAAAGTCATTGGCGAGGGCGGTAACCTCGGGGTGACTCAGCTGGGCCGGATCGAGTTCGGCCTCAATGGCGGGGCGTCTTATACCGACTTTATCGATAACGCCGGTGGCGTTGACTGTTCTGACCACGAAGTGAACATCAAAATTATGCTTAACGATGTGCTCGACAGTGGTGACCTGACGCGTAAACAACGCAATCAGATCTTTATGGATCAGACCGATAACGTCGCTGCGCTGGTGCTGAATAATAACTACCGTCAAACCCAGGCCATTGCGTTAGCTTACCGTGACTGTCAGGTGCGGCTGGATGAATACGCACGGCTGATCCGGGAATACGAAGGGCAGGGTAAGCTCAACCGGGCGCTGGAATTCCTGCCGTCAGAAGACACGCTGCTTGAACGTAAAACGGCGGATCTGGGTCTTACCCGACCAGAATTATCAGTGCTGATTTCGTACACCAAAGCTGATCTGAAAGAGCAGCTTAACCGTCCGCAGATTAATGAAAACAGTTACATCGCCAATATTCTGGAAACTGCTTTCCCGCAGGGACTGGTGAAAGATTTCCACGAACCTCTGTATCGCCACCGTCTGCGCGGTGAAATCATTGCCACCCAGCTGGCCAATGATCTGGTTAATTACATGGGTATCACCTTTGTGAACCGCCTGCATGATTCTACCGGCGCGACCATCTGTGATATTGCCGCAGCCTATACCACGGCGCGGGATATCTTCTGTCTTGATCAGCACTGGCAGGCCATCACGGCGCTGGACTATCAGATCACCACTGAGCTACAGGAAGACATGATGGTCGATCTCATGCGCCTGGTGCGTCGCGCTGCACGCTGGTTCCTGCGTAACCGTCGCGCCAATATGGATATCAAGGCCGAGGTCGAGCGCTTCCGTCCGGCGGTGGGCAGTATTGCTGCTAAGCTCGGGCAGATGCTTAAAGGTTCTGCCTATGATCGCTGGCAGGCAACCTACCAGCAGCGTATGGACGCCGGCGTGCCGGAGGAGTTGGCGGCAGTGACCGCCGGTGCTGCCAACCTGTATTCCGCGCTGGGCATTATCGAGGCCGCGGATCTCACCGGGCGACCGATTGATCAGGTAGCGCAGGCTTATTTTGAAATGGGTGAGCACCTGTCACTGAACTGGTTTATGCAGCAGGTCAACGCGCTGGCGTCAGTAACCCATTGGGAAGCGCTTGCGCGGGAAACCATGCGTGATGATCTGGACTGGCAACAGCGTGCGCTGACCGTGGGTATTCTCAATGGTCAGCTGGATGATGAGCCGCTGGAGCAGACCATCGAACGCTGGGAAAGCGAATATGAAAGCCTGATCGGTCGCTGGCAGAGCATGCTCAATGAGTTGAAGGCCACCGACACCGTGGGCTTCCCGATGGTCTCTGTGGCGCTCAGGGAGCTGCTGGATCTGGCCCAGGCCAGTCGGCACACCACTTCAGTGGATGATGAACTGCAGTAGCCGCCAGCCGAACCCCGTCAGGCCGTAAACAGCGACAGGCTGGCGATAGTACGCCAGCCTGTTTGCCGTTATCATCCGCCTTTTATAGCAATGCCGGTGGCGGACGAGAGTTTTGAGCAAAGCCATAGTGGTCGACCTTTCCATTTCTGCAGACGATTATCTGCGCTATTACAGTGGCAGCGTAAAACACGTGGTGGCGACCACCACAGATGGGCGCAATGCCCGTTTCCCGGCTAATGTGTTGCAGAAAGTCGTGGATCACAACGGCATATACGGACGCTTCCGCATCCATTTCTCCGATTCCGGCAAGTTTCTCAGCATTGAGCGGCTGGTTTAGGCTGCAAACAGTCCTGTGCCAAAGGTTTTCTGACCTGCAGCGCGCTTTTTCCTGCCAGCTGCTGCACTTTTTTCCGACCACCCGTCTACAGCAGCTTTGCTGTGACATATAATGCCGCCGGTTTTAAATACAGTTATCTGAGGTGGTTATGGATTGGTACAGCGTAAGTCGGGCATTGATGTTCCGTTTGCAGGGGGAAACTTCCCACGAACTGGGGCTGGATATGCTGGGCGCCGGTGAGCGTCTGGGCCTGCTGAAGTACCTTGCCCCTCAGGTCGCTGGTCTGCCGGTCACCGTGGCGGGAATCGATTTCCCTAATCCGGTTGGTCTGGCTGCCGGACTGGACAAGAACGGCGAATACATAGACGCGTTTGCGCGCCTGGGCTTCGGTTTTATCGAAATCGGCACGGTTACGCCTCGCCCTCAGCCGGGCAACCCGAAACCACGCCTGTTCCGCCTGCCGGAACGCCGCGCCATCATCAATCGCATGGGCTTCAACAACAAAGGTGTTGATTACCTGGTAGAGCGGGTAAAGGCCAGTCGATTTGACGGTGTACTGGGCATCAATATCGGCAAGAACTTTGATACAGCCGTGGAAGACGCCGCCTCTGACTACCTGAAGTGTCTCGATAAGGTCTACGAACACGCGACTTACGTTACCGTGAATATTTCCTCTCCCAACACTCCGGGGCTGCGTAACCTGCAGTTTGGTGACTCCCTGAAGTCTCTGCTCGATCCGATCAAGGAGCGTCAGCAGCAGCTGGCAGCCGAATGGGGCTACAAGCCTGTATTCGTGAAGATTGCCCCGGATATGGAAGACGAAGACGTTGTGATGGTGGCCGAGACTCTGGTGAACAGTGGCATCGACGGTGTTATCGCCACCAATACCACCTTGTCCCGCGATGGTGTGGAAGGTATCCGCCATGGTGATGAAGCTGGCGGCCTGAGTGGTGCACCACTGGAAGAGATGGCCACTGAAACAGTTTTACACCTGAGCCGCGCACTGGATGGCAAAATGCCGGTGATTGGCGTGGGCGGTATTCTTGATGGCGAAGGCGCTGCGGCGAAAATGCAGGCCGGTGCGGATCTGGTGCAGATCTACAGTGGCTTTATCTACCGTGGTCCGCAATTGATCGCTGAGGCCGTGGATGCCATTGCGGCATTACAGGCCAATGATTGAGATTGACTGAAACTGCAATAAAAAAGCCCCGCTGAAAAGCGGGGCTTTGCTTCCTTTGAGGGGAAGCGCTGGATTGGGCTTAATGGCCCGTGAAATCAGACTGCTATTTTATGAATACCAGAAACGCCGGTATAACCATCCCAGTTATCGGCGCGGCCAGAGCGCCAGCCTGCAAGCCAGGCGTCGCGGTATGAGCCCGGTGGGGCGAGATCTTTGGAACGGCGATCAACGCCGGCGCGGTAACCACGTGCAAAAGCTCTTTCCTGCATATCGCGTTTCTGTTTTTTCATAGAAAGCATCCTCGCTGGATTGTTTTTTGGATCAGCACTGCGCTGTGTGAACTGATCATTTAGAGAGTGGTGCGCCCGTCGGGTTCCGGAAAACGACACAGAGCGATGACAGGCGCACTATCATTTCTAACAAAGTGAGGCGGTCATTGTTAATTATTTATTACTTCTAAAAGACGCTTTTCTTACAGTCTTTGGCTATTTGACGAAACAGGCTTTATCGACATGCAAAACGAAACCCCGAACGCCGCAATGACTTTTCTGGCAGCCTGCCCAAAAGGCATCGAGCCGCTGTTAGCAGATGAAATCAACGGCTTAGGAGGGATAGTTGAACGGGAAACGCATCTTGGCGTGCACTGGCGTGGTGATATTGTTACCGCCTATCGTTTCTGTTTGTGGTCGCGTCTGGCCTCCCGCTTGCTGTTGCCTTTGCAGGAAAGTCAGGTAGACAGTGTCGATGACGTCTACAGAGTCGCCAATCTGGTGGACTGGCCGATGCTGTTCCCGGTGAAAGCCAGCTTCCGCATCGACTTCCACGGTCGGACCGATTACCTCAATAACACCCAGTTTGGCGCACAAAAGATCAAAGACGCCATCGTCGACCGCTTCCGGGAAGACCTTGGCGGGCGTCCTTCGGTCAGCAAAGATGCGGATATCCGTATCGAAGCTCAGCTGCGCAAAGGCAAGCTTTACCTTTATCTGAACCTGTCCGGAGACAGTCTGCACCGTCGTGGTTATCGCCTGCAGCCGGGCAAAGCGCCGCTGAAAGAAAACCTCGCTGCGGCCATTCTGATCCGTGCCGGTTGGCCCGAAATGGCCAAAGAAGGTAAGCACCTGGTGGACCCTATGTGTGGCTCCGGCACCCTGGTCATGGAAGCCGGCATGATCGCCGCGGATATTGCGCCGGGTCTGAACCGCCAGAAGTGGGGCTTTGATGAGTGGCTGGGGCACCGTCGAGATGTCTGGCTGGCGGAAGTGGAAAGCGCCCGTAAGCGTCGTACTGAAGGCCTGAATGCTATGAAGAACCGTCTTTATGGCTTTGATATTGATACTGGCCAGCTCAGTGCAGCGGCACACAACCTCAGCCGTTCTGCGCTGGCGGGTAAAGCGCACTTTGAAAAACGCGACATCGAAAATCTGCGCATTCAGCAGGATACCGTCGCAGATGGTGGTCTGGTGGTGTGTAACCCGCCTTATGGTGAGCGCCTCAGTGAACTGCCGCAGCTGGCGCCGCTGTATCAGAAATTCCACGATGCCACCATGAAACTGCCGGACTGGCGCCTGGCGGTATTTACCGGCAACGTCGATCTGGCAAAAAGCATCCGTCGTCCGCTGGATAAACAGTACAAGTTTATGAATGGCCAGATTCAGACCCGCCTGCTGGTGTTCGGTGCTGCCGATGAGCGTTCAGAACAGCCTCAGGTGAGTATGATCCGTGGTCCGGTAGAGGCTTTTGCCAACCGTCTGAAAAAGAACCTGAAACAGCTGAATAAATGGGCGAAGCGCGAGAATGTGCATTGTCTGCGTCTCTACGATGCGGATATTCCCGAATATGCTGTGGCGGTTGACCGTTACGAAGACTGGCTGCACGTGCAGGAATATGTACCGCCGAAATCTGTGGATGAGTCAAAAGCCGAGCGCCGCCTGCTGGATATTCTGGCAGTGTTGCCGGAGATTACTGAGATTCCGTCTGAGCGCATTGTGCTGAAGCGTCGTGAGCGTCAGAGCGGCCGTAAGCAGTATGAAAAGCAGAATACCGAGCAGCATTACTTCAATGTGCGCGAAGGGCAGGTACAGCTGCGCGTTAATCTGAAAGACTACCTGGATACCGGACTGTTTCTTGATCACCGTCCAACCCGTCTGTTTATTGCAGAGCAGGCTGGCGGCAAACGCTTCCTGAATCTGTTCTGTTACACCGCCACTGCCAGTGTGCACGCCGCCGCTGCCGGAGCATTCTGCACCAGTGTTGATATGTCGCGCACTTATCTGAACTGGGGGCGCGATAACTTCAGCGCTAACGATCTCGATCCACAGCGTCATGAATTTATCCAGGCAGACTGCCTGCAGTGGCTGGCCGATGCGGCGGAGGAGAACTTACCCGGACGCAGTAAAGGTTATGATCTGATCTTTATGGACCCGCCGACCTTCTCAAATTCCAAACGCATGGAAGGGGTGCTGGATATCCAGCGTGATCATGGGCTGTTGATCCAGCAGGCCATGGCTTGCTTGAATCCGGGTGGTCTGCTGATCTTTTCCACCAATTTACGCCGCTTTGAAATGGATATTGATGCACTAAATGAGTTCACAATTAAGGATGTAAGCTCAAAATCAGTGCCATTTGACTTCTCCCGTCGGCAGAATATTCATCACTGCTTCCACATCTCCCGTTAATACACCGGTTTTTGATCGCTTTCAGGGCCCGATGGCTCTGAAAGTGTGCAAAAGTACGGTTAAATATCCCACTGGTGAATTACAAAGATGACAATCCTGGTATGAAACCTGCTAATCAGCCTCGCGAAAATTAAATTCTGCACTGAAAGTGGGATTTTTATCAAGAAGAGCACCTGTATGGGTTGGACTTCCTGGGTGTTTTAAAAAAAGAAAACGAGAGGCTTACAGTGGATACTATTGACGTGAACAGCATTAACAGCGCAGTTGAGACGCTGATGCAAAGCGCCAACACCCTGTTTATTCTGCTTGGCGCCGCGATGGTGCTGGCAATGCATGCGGGTTTTGCATTCCTTGAGGTGGGTACCGTCCGCCATAAAAACCAGGTGAACGCGCTGGTTAAGATCATTACCGATTTTGGTGTTTCGACGCTGGCGTATTTCTTTATCGGTTATCAGATCGCTTACGGCGTTAACTTTTTTGGCAGCGCCTCTGAGCTGGTCGAAAACAACGGTTATGATCTGGTCAAATTCTTCTTCCTGCTGACCTTTGCTGCAGCGATTCCGGCGATTGTCTCCGGTGGTATTGCTGAGCGGGCAAAGTTTTATCCGATTCTGATTGCTTCAGCACTGACCGTAGCGTTTGTGTATCCCTTTTTCGAAGGCATGATCTGGAACGGTAACTATGGCTTCCAGAGCTGGCTGGAAAACAATTTTGGTGCTGGCTTCCATGATTTTGCCGGTTCGGTGGTCGTGCATGGTGTCGGTGGCTGGATCGCGTTCTCTGCAGTCTACCTGCTGGGTTCCCGTAATGGCCGTTACCGCGACGGCCGGGTGGTGGCGTTTGCGCCGTCCAATATTCCGTTTCTGGCACTGGGTTCCTGGGTACTGATCGTTGGCTGGTTCGGATTTAACGTCATGTCCGCGCAGACGCTGGATGGCATTTCCGGTCTGGTGGCAGTGAACAGTCTGATGGCTATGGTCGGTGGTACGATTGTCGCCATGCTGGTGGGCCGCAACGATCCGGGCTTTATTCATAACGGTCCGCTGGCGGGTCTGGTGGCAGTGTGTGCCGGTTCCGATATTCTGCATCCGGTTGGCGCTCTGGTTGTTGGTGGTGTTGCCGGCGCGCTGTTTGTGTTCGTGTTTACCGCTGCTCAGAATCGTTTTCCGCATTTTGACGATGTGCTGGGTGTATGGCCGTTGCATGGTCTGTGCGGTGCCTGGGGCGGGATCGCGGCTGGCATCTTCGGCACAGAAGCGTTTGGCGGCCTGGGTGGTGTCACCTTTATGGCTCAGCTGGTGGGTACGCTGGCGGGTATTCTGATCGCTGTGGTTGGCGGGTTTATCGTTTATGGTCTGATTAAAGCCGTATCCGGAATTCGTCTGTCGCAGGAGGATGAATTTAACGGTGCCGATCTGGCGATTCATAAAATCGCAGCAACTAATGAAGATTGAGTTGTGAAGACTGAATTGTGATGTTTGCGTTGTGATGGTTGAGAGTTAAGCGGCCATCATCCACAAAAAAGCGCCTTTAATGGCGCTTTTTTGTTTAATAAATCACCGTTTTTCAGAGCACGGCTTCAAAACATTCCAGCTGCGGTGGGCCCATATAAATGTCGCGGCGGCTGCCGGCATTGGCGTGGGCTTTGCGGAAGGCTTCGGAATGGGTCCAGTTTTCAAAATCCTGAGCGGATTCCCATACGGCGTGGGAAGAGAACAGGGTAAATTCGTCGTTGCTGGCTCCCTGCAACAGGTTAAAGCTTTTGAAGCCGGGTACATCCTGCAGATGGCTGTCACGGTTTTTCCAGATCTCGATAAAATCCTGTTCGCAGCCCGGCTTAATGCGGAAGCGGTTCATAGCGATGTACATAAGCGTGTTCCTTTATTTGCTGATGGATCAGTCCAGAAGATTCAGTATACCGCCGGTGAACGCCTGGGCGAATCAGAGTACGGCACTGATCAGGTTATGACTGTCCATATTGCTTTGCAGTTGCAGCAGAATAAGGGTGGCGGCGGCCAGTAGCAGGCGTTGTGTCAGGCGGCTGCGTTGCTGACGTGCACTCTGTAATGCCGTGATATGGCGCATCCGCGCGGCCTGGCGCAGCAGTGGTGAATATTTGCTGTGGCTTAGGGGAAAGCTGGCGCAGAAGATTATTGCGTCGTCATTTCCCGTGGCCACGTCGCACACCAGCGCGAGGTAAATATTTTCAAAGTTTTGCTGTGGCAGGTTGCGCAGGTGCCTGAGTGCACGGAGTGTTCTGAGATTCCTGCCCGGTTTACCCGCGCGCGTGAACGGCAGGTGACTGGTCAGATTGTGCGGAATAAAGGCTGGGGCAGATTTCATTGGGTTTAAGCTGCGTTGTCTTTTATTTTGTGCGCAGCTTAAACCGGGTGTGTTACATCTCTGTGGCAGCTGTTAAGGCTGCCCATAATCAGTCAGCGGCCAGGTCGTCCAGTGGCAGGTCGGTATCCATATCGTCAGTACGTTTTTCTTTGGGCAGGTTAAAACGCACGGTCAGGGCAAAGCCTTCAGGATCGCGCGGCCATTCAATCTGCCCCTGCAGTAACTCCGTCACCAGGTTGTAGGTCTGGTAGAGTCCCAGCCCTTTGCTGCGCGCTTCGGTGCGCTGGGTCGTGTAGAAAGGCATAAAAATGACCTCCCGCTGCTCGTCGTCGATGCCTTTACCGTTGTCCTGATACTGCATTTCAAACTGGTTGTTGCGCTCGCGGAAATCAATACGGATGCACAGTTCACCTTTTTCCACCAGCTGCGGATTATGGCGGCAGGAGTTGTCGACCAACTGGGTGAGGACGATGCTCAGCGCGTCCGGGTAGGTCTGCCATTCGATCAGATAGCTGTGTACTTCGGCGTTCAGTTTGATCTGCGGATGCAGGGTGTGCATTTCCTGTTTCCAGTTATCCAGCCATGGACGCAGCTGCAGTTTTTCCTGCGGGTACTGATTTTCCTCAACGATGGCATTTTTCATCAGCTGGTTGAGTGAATTCAGGCGCTCAATGCCATCATGAATATGACTCAGGCCTTCTTTCAGGTGGCTGTTAATTTCTTCCTCAGTCCAGTCTTCGTGTTCCTCATTGAGGAAGGACTCAGCCATGCGGATATTGCCCAGCGGGGTGTTCATTTCGTGGGCGATCCCCATCACCAGCTGGCGCAGCGCCTGGGTTTTTTCTTTCTGCAGATGAATCAGCGCGACTTCAGTATGGTGTTCATCGGTCACGTTCTGACCGGAGCCGATCCAGGCGGCGCGTTCGTTGGTTGCGCGGCGGCGAATGGTCAGTGACACCCACAGGCGCTCAGTTGAACCCGGTGCGTGCATCTGCACAACAAATCCCTGTACGTTGCCCTGATCACGCAGGGTGCGCCACAGTTTGTGCTGTTCGGTGCTGTCCGCCAGCAGGCTGTTGAAGGGCGGATTCTCGTTGGTAAAGCGTGCCTGATCGCTGTAGCCGAGCATTTTGCGCCAGGCTGGATTGCTCTTCATAAAGTAGCCGTCTTCATCCAGCTGGAACTTACCGGTGAGAGAGTTCTGATACAGATCCTCATAATCCCGCAGATACTGAATGGCGTCTTCCTGACTCTTCATCATGGCCTGACGGGCTTCCAGTTGTTCTTTCTGCAGGCGCACGATGCGCTCACCCAGTGCCAGTGACAACAGAATGATTTCCATAAAGGAGCCAAACTGGTAGGCATAGAGTGTCAGGGTATTGGTTGGAATCAGGCCGAGGCTGCGCGCGTTGGCCAGTATCAGGCCGGTAATCAGTGCGGCCCAGGCAATGGTAAAGAAGCGCGCGGACGACTGACCCTGAATCCAGAAGCGGATACCGACCAGCAAGGCTGAAATCAGCAGCAGGGTGGACAGCAGGTTGTTCAGTGGCACCAGCAGCTGATATGGGGTCAGTGGCAACATCACCAGCGACATCAGCGACATGGCAGTGTAAACCCGGAACAGGCGGTGCGCCGGGCGGCTGTATTTCTTCAGGCGCAGGAAGTTCGGCACAAACAGGCTGATAAATACCATATTGATACTGAACATCAGCGGCAGTGCGTAGTGGTTGAGGTTGGCGTAACCTGGCCAGAAAAACTGGAAGGCAGACCCTTCGTAGCTCATATGGAACATCAGGAAGGTCAGGGTGACCGCTGAATAGTAGAGGTAGCTGCGTTCCCGGGTAGAGAAGAAGATAAACAGGTTGTACAGGCCCATGACCAGCATGGTGGCGTAATAGCCGCCGCGGATAATGTTGTTGTTGAGCAGTTCGTGCTCAAGCGTCTGATCATCGACAAAAGCCGCCGGAATCTGCTGCGTACCACTGGTCTGAACACGCATCAGTACGTTGTATTCTCGTCCCGGGGTCATCGGGGTTTTAAAAATAAGATTGGGATGGTCGATATCACGGCCTTCGGCGAAAGGGTACTCATCGCCGCCATGCTTCTGGTGGCATTGTGTGATGTCGGTTTCGCCGGCCGGGCACAGATAGATGTCGACGTAATCCAGCAGGGAGTATCGAATCCAGATCGACCAGTTCAGCACGGAATCGTTGATAACCTTCAGGCGCAGCCAGTAGGCGGAATGAGTGAAGCCGAAGTTAAGCGCTTCACTGGTGCTTTGCTGCCAGGCTTCGCTGCTCAGCGCCAGTGCCTGAGCCGGGGTCATTACGGCGCTGCTGTCTTCATACCAGACAGAGTATTCGCCGAGCTTGAAATCACCGGGCGAATTCAGGGTCATCAGGGGTGGTTCTGCTGCCTGTGCGTTACTGAGCGGAAGGATCAGGCTGAAAATGAAAAGGCTGAGCAGGGCCCGGATGGTGGCCATAGTGTTACTGTCCCGGTATCAAGAAAAATCACTGGTCAAAGCCAGTACAAGAAGTGTAAGCCAGCCAATCAGGCCGGCGACAATCAACGCCCAGTCGAGACCGGACATTTCGGTATTCTGCTGATAAAACTGCAGATGGTGTTCGTTCACCCGGTTGACGCTCTGGTTGACCAGCAGATTGGGCAGCAGGGTGATGAGGTTCACCAGAAAGCCCCATGGATGTTCGGTGATCAGCAGCCAGAATGGAATCAGAGTGAATACGACAAATAATACGAACAGGCGTGTCGGGTCCCAGCGTACGGGTTCGCCCTCCACCCGGGCGCGGGCAGCGATGCGTTTGTACAGATCATGCTGGTAAAACACCGACAGCAGGGTACGCAGCAGTGGCTGAACGCCGGGTTGCTGCTCATTCTGCAGGCGCTGGTTGATTGCGCACCAGTGGCGGTAAGTCCACCAGAAGCCAAACAGGCCGAAGGTGACCAGTGTCAGCTCAATGAACTTTTCGGTGCCTACCTGATAAAAGGCTGCATCGGAGCCCGACGGGCTGTCTGGCGTTGGCTGATCCTGCATGGTCACGTCCCGGGGGATTTGGCATCAGTATATCCGCAGATAATGCCCCTGAAAACCATCCGCTGAAGGCCTCTGGCGGAATATTTATAAGGATAAAACCCGGCGCCGCCCAGGGTGTTTCTTTACTGGCCTTAAGCGCCTCCTTTGAGTAATCTAACCGGTCTTTTGCGGCGGTCTATCAGACAGAAGAATGTATGTTTTTTGAACAGGAACGAGGGCAGTTTTTCCGGCCTCTGACCGGTAAATACCGGGCCCAGGTCATGGAATGTCTGCGTGAGCTATATCAGCGGCTGTACAGCTCCAGCAGTGCCGATTACGGTCAGGCGCTGGCGCGTGACACCATGATAGAAATTTTTCAGGAGGCGCTGGTCCGCTCTCCGGCTCTGGCCAGTAATGATCAGGACGGTGAAGATGAGCCGGCAGCTCAGGATGACAGCGAAGGCCGTTTCCGCAGCAGCCGCGATCAGGCGGTATGGGTGTTGAATCAGCTGCTGGAACACGGCTGGGTAGAAAAGCAGGTCGATGAAGCGACGCTGCAGAGCACTTTTGCCTTTACCCGCTATGGTCGCCTGTTTACTGAGCCTTTTGTTGCGGAAAGCCGCAGCATGGCGCGTACTCGTCATCGTAATACGCGGAATACCCGTAATTCACTGGAATCCTTTCTGGAGCGCGGTGACGTTTATGATCTGCTGGATGCTTATGAATATTCCGAGCGTATCATCAGTGACTTCACCGACGTGATCGCAGAACTGGAAGAGCGTAAGCGCGATCTGGTGCGGGAGATGGAAGATCAGCTGCTGGTGCAGCGTGCCAGTGAAGCCTTCTTCGATTTTATGGAAAACCGCTTCCAGCCGGATCTGTCGGTACGACTGTCGGCGGATAACGTTGAAAAGCACAGAGATCAGATCAGTCGCCTGATTCAGGATATCCGTAAAAAAGATAAAATCTTTAAAGCCAACGCTGAGCGTCGTTTGCGCGAACTGTTGCCGGAACTGGCCGGTGATCAACAGTCTGTGTTGTGGAATATTCTCGACGGCATTGAAATGCGTCTGCGCAATGCTTCAGACATTATGTTGCCGGCACTGCGCAAAGCGCTGCAGAGCTTCACCAAGCGTGCCGACATTATTATCCGTCAGATGAGTTATCTGGCGTCACAGCAGCACAATGATGTTCTGGCGGTGTGCAAGCGTCTGGCGGCGATGCCGGAAAAACAACAGGACGAATTACTGGGTAAAGCGGCTGAGCGTATGGCGGTGCCTGAAATCGCTCTGGTTGATCCGGCGCAGGTGCGGTTGCAGGCGCCACGTCAGCGCCGCGCTATTGAATCCGGACTGGATGATGGTCCAATGGATTTTGATCAGGACGCCCGCCGCGATATTTATATTCAGCAGGTACTTGATCAGGCATTCCTGATTAATCAGCAGTCACTGAAAAATTACATCACCAGTAATCTGCGTGAGGGTAACCGGATTTCGACCCGTGAATTACCGATCGAAACTGCGAAGGATTTTCTTGCCGT
>NZ_DJIO01000039.1:0-9823 GCF_002433655.1 Thalassolituus sp. UBA6592
AGCTACATGGCCACATGCATCAAGAGTCATTAAAACTCACTGATCAGAGCTTTGCTCTGTCTGCCGCGGAGCTAATCCAGAAGAACCCCGCCCGAAGAACCTGCCCAAAGACCTCGCCCAAAGAATTCAGATCAGGAAGCAGGCTGGCTGCATACAACGGCAGCCAGCCTGCTGCTGATCAGTGGGTCTGAGCCGCCGTTTTTGAACGGCTGACTCTGTCCAGCAGATAGAGCATCGAATGGTACGGGATCTCCGCATGACGGCTGAGGCCAATCTCACAGGTGCGGCTGGTTGAAATCCCTTCTGTACAGCCACTGGCCTGTTCTTTCAGTGGTGCCAGTGCGGAAGCATTCAGTTCGGGCAACATAAAGCCCTTATCACCGGCAAAACCGCAGCAGATAATATCCTTCGGCACCACCACCTGCGTAGAACAGTGACGCGCCAGTGCAATCAGTTCGTCACCAAGCCCCTGCTTCGTGGTCGAACAGGTAACGTGTACCGCCACCGGATCAGTAACAGGCGTCACCTCTAGTCGTGGCAGCAGGTGTTGATTGGCAAAGCGGATCGGGTCCAGTAACTGAATACGCTCATCCAGCTTTTGGGTCATACGGAAAACACAGGGACTGGTGTCGATAAGCACCGGAATGCGGCCATTATCACTGGCCTGCAACAGTGCCTGATTCAGGCGTTCACGCATTGCGTCGGCCTGTTCAAAGTGCCCTTTGCTCTCCAGCGGCATGCCGCAGCAATGCTGCTCCTGATCCGCCAGCATAGCGAGATTCAGACCGGCTTTATTTGCCAGATCCAGTGTCACCTGCATCAGGCTGCGCTGGTCATTATCGGCTGGCGCCGGCCCCATGGTGCGGCTGGCGCAGCTTGGAAAATAAACGAGATCCGTCGCCGGGCTGATGGCATGCAGTTTTACATCCACCTGCTCTGCCGCGCCTGGCATGGCATCGTGCCACAGCGGCGTCGTATTAAACGTCACGGCTTTTGCCACTTTGGATACCGCGGTCAGGGCTTTATCGCCAATCAGGTCGCGGGTGAAATCAGTCACTGCAAACGCTGTACGGCTGGCTTTGCTGATACCCCCAAAATGGTCTGCTACCCACTGTGCTTTGCCTGCGTGTTTGCGGTTACGTTCACTGCGCAGTTTGCGGCTCAGATCACCGGTATTAATGCCCACCGGACAGGCCATGCTGCACAGGCCATCGGCGGCACAGGTATCGACGCCCATGTACTGATAGTTTTCCAGCAGGGTCTGATAATCCCCGTCTTTGCCTTCACGCTCCTGACGTTTCAGTTCGCGCATCACCACAATGCGCTGGCGCGGTGTGATGGTCAGGTTTTTCGATGGACACACAGGCTCACAGAAGCCACATTCAATACACGGATCGACCAGATCATCAGCTTCCGGAATCGGTTTAAGATTCTCAATATGTACCTGTTTATTGTGGGTCAGAATCACATCCGGGTTAAACAGGGTCTGCGGGTCGAAAATATTCTTAATTTCCCACATCAGTTCATAGGCCTGGGTACCCCATTCCATTTCCACGAAGGGGGCCATATTACGGCCGGTGCCATGCTCGGCTTTCAGCGATCCATCATAACGGCCCACCACCAGTTCACAGACGTCATCCATAAAATCGGAATATCTCTGAATTTCGGCAGGATCGGTAAAATTCTGAGTAAAAACAAAATGCAGGTTACCAGCTAATGCATGACCAAAAATAATGGCTTCGTCGTAACGGTATTTTTTAAAGATTGCCTGCAGTTCGATAACGGCCTCAGCAAGGTTTTCCACCGGAAAGGCAACATCTTCGATAATGACTGTGGTGCCTTTCTGGCGCACAGCGCCCACCGCCGGGAACAGACCTTTACGGATATTCCAGTAAAGAGCACAGGTGTCTTTATCTGTGGTAAATAATTTTGGCTGCAGTGTGTCGAAATCTTCCAGCACTTTGCTGGTTTCGCTCAGTTTTTCATCGAGTTCCTGCGCGCTGACGCCACGAACTTCCACCAGCAGAGCTGCAGCTTCATCATTCAGGGTTTTGAGGTATTCAGGCATGCCCGGTTTATTTTCTACCGAGCGCAGACCGGCGCGGTCCATCAGTTCGACTGCGGCCACTGGGGCGTGAGACAGAGCTGTAACCGCCCTGCTGGTCTGTTCGATGTTGGCGAATATCAGCAGGGCGGACGCTTTATGGGCGTGCTCTTCGACCGTGTGGTAAACCACCTCGGAAATAAATCCCAGTGTGCCTTCTGAGCCCACCAGAACGTGCTGCATAATATCGATTGGGTCAGAAAAATCCACTAATGCGTTAAGACTGTAGCCAGTGGTATTCTTTATTCGGAATTTGTTAACAATCCGCTCACTCAGGGCCGGATTATTCAGAACTTTTTCACGCAGCGTGCTCAGCTTATCGAGCATATCGCCATGACTTTCACGGAAAGCCTTGCACGAAGCTTCGTCACCGGTATCCAGTACTGTGCCATCGGCCAGAACAATGCGCATCGATGCCAGCGTCTGATAGGTATTCTGCGCCGTACCGCAACACATTCCCGATGCATTATTGGCAACGATACCGCCAATTTTACAGGCGCTGATGGATGCCGGGTCCGGACCAATCTTACGCGCGAACGGAGCCAGAATCTGGTTAGCCCGCGCGCCAATCACACCTGGCTCAACTTTTAACTGAGCGCCACCGTTCAGTACCTGAGCCTGATTCCAGCCATTACCCAGACGCACCAGTACGCCATCAGTCACTGCCTGTCCGGACAGACTGGTACCGGCAGCACGGAATGTCAGATGCACACCGTATTTACGTGCCAGTCCGATAATCGCCTGAACTTCCTGTTCATTAATAACAGTTACTACCAGCTGTGGTATTAACCGGTAGAAACTCGCATCGGTACCGAACGCCAGCGTACGTAACGGGTCGGTAATAATACGATCTTCGGCGACTACTTCTGCCAGATCACTGGCAAAATCCCGGTAATTATCTTTCATGATCAGGCGTCCGTTAACATCAATACAATTAGAGATTTTGGTCCATGAGCACCGTAGGCCAGCGTCTGCTGAATATCGGCAGTCTTACTCGGGCCGGAAATCAGCAGCAGATTAGTTGGCATCATATCCGGCATCATGCCCTCAGCAACCCAGGCCGAAAAATTAGCGCGCAACTGCGACTGTTTAACCAACACAATATTCAATGGTGGAACCAGAGATAACGTACGTGGTTCCTGTGGCCCGGTGCTGACCACCAGCGATCCGGTTTCGGCCAATGCGCCGCTGGCCACGCTGAAGCCAGCATCCACCTGCATAAATAATTCTGGCTTAGCAACGGCAGCGGCATAAATATCCGCCTGCAGAGATGGTAGATTTGTGTTCAAATATTGCTGCAGAGCATGCCCCTGAGCATTATCACCACACAGCAGACGGCTGACACCCTGCCCACTGAGACGGCGCTGCAATTCAGCCATCCACTGTGCTTCTGTGGTCAGAATGACATCGGCATGGTTATCGCTCATATTCTGACAGAACAGATCCAGCCAGTTGCTTTCCTCCGGTGCGGCCCAAACCTGATTCACCGGCTGACGCTGAGCAGGCACACTCTGCTGTTCAGCGCCCTGACGCAGACGGTTTAAAATTCGTTCACGGCTGCTCATTATTTCTGCCCCTTAATTGAATCGGATTCACGGTATTCAGACGGGATACCCTGTGCCTTCGCCAGTTCGTGCAAACTTTTTGCAGCGGGCTTCGGCGTTGTGCGGCTGTCGGTCCATGGCGACAGCAATGACTTTCCGGCACGACCGGAAAGCAGTCCGCGTCCACGGGTCAGAAACCAGGTCATCGTACGGTAAAGCATGGGCGATTGATGGCTGACGCTCCAGCCTTTCCAGATCAGACTTTCACCCAGCGAGCGCTTGCCACCGCGTTCTTTCACCACACTTAAATCCTGGGATTCTGCGGCATTTATAAACTGCGGATGATTGGCCTCATGGCGTAATTCACGGATTAAATCCGGTAACGGAATACGCACCGGACAGGCTTCACCACAGGCACCATTTAACGAACAGGCGCTGAGCATATCGCCGGAATGTTCCAGCCCCTGAATCTGTGGCGTCACTACTTGACCGATTGGCCCCGGGTAGGTGGAACCGTAAGCATGGCCGCCCACACGGGCATAGACAGGGCAATGGTTCATACAGGCGCCACAGCGGATACACTGCAGCGTAGGCTTTAATACCGGGTGATTAAAAATGCGCGAGCGGCCGTTATCCACCAGCACCAGATGCACCTGTTCCGGACCATCCAGATCTTCTGGCTTTTTCGGCCCGGAAATCATATTGAAATAGGTGCTGATTTTTTGCCCTGTAGCCGAGCGGGTTAACAGGGTTAACAGCTCCGGAACGTGAGAAAAATCTTCCACCACTTTTTCAATACCGGTTACGGCAATATGCAGCCTTGGCACTGTCGTAGTCATACGGCCGTTGCCTTCGTTTTCCACCAGACACAAGGTGCCGGTATTAGCCACAGCCATATTAACGCCGGAAATACCTGCATCTGCGTTCATAAATTTTTCCCGCAGAATTGCCCGGGCATTACCAATCAGATCGTCCACATCTTCACTGTATGGAACGTCGCTGCCGTCAGCGGTTTCAGCCCGGCCATGCATGAGCCTGGCAATCTGCTGTTTATTTTTATGGATGGCGGGCATGATGATGTGCGATGGGGTTTCGCCCGCCAGCTGCACCAGATACTCGCCCATATCGCTTTCCAGACACTCGATGCCCTTCTGCTCAAGATAATGGTTCAGCTCAATTTCTTCGCTGACCATGGATTTTCCTTTCACCACTGTACGGGCATTGTTGTCCGCAAGAATACCGTGGATCAGCTCACAGGCCTCATCGGCAGTTTCTGCCCAATGCACCTGAATACCGTTGACGGTGAGATTTTTTTCCAGTGTTTCCAGCAAATCCGGCAGATTTTTTAAGCTGTGCTGGCGAATAGCTTCGCCCTGAGTGCGTAAATTCTGCAACGACACATCATCGGGAAAAACCGAACTGCGCTTGGCCATCAGAAAATCAGAAGCACCACGGAAGCTTTTACGCAGCCCATCGTTTTCCAGTGCCATACGGGCGCGGACTTTAAAATGCTGCTGCTGCATCTGACTGAAGGCCTGCTGCTCTTCGTTCAACTCATTGCGCAGAGTAATCATATTATCCGTCATGTTACTGGCCTCCCAGTGACAGGCGTTCACGGATTACCGTCGCCAGATGTTTGGCTTCTGTTGGCTTTCCCTGTTGCTGTAGCGTTCCGGAAATATTCATCAGACAGCCACAGTCAGCGCTAGCCAGAACATCACAACCGGTTGCAGCAATGGCCTGTGCTTTATCCGCCGCCATAGCGGCAGAAATATCGCCTTGTTTTACTGCAAAGGTGCCGCCAAAACCGCAGCATTCCGTCACCCGCTCCGGTTCCACCACGGTCACTCCGGGCAGACTTTCCATCAGCGCTTTATGCTGCTCTGCCACACCCATAGTGCGGCGCGCAGAACAGGAGGTGTGCAGCGCCAGGGTGATCGGCGCTTTATCCGCCGTTTCAGCCTGCTGAGCAGTTGCCGGGAAGTTCAGTACATTCACCAGAAACTCGCTGAATTCAAATGTCCTTGCCGCCAGAGCCTTCGCCTGGGTTTCTTCCGGCTGATTACGGAACAGACGCGGATAATCTTTATGCAGCATGCCGGCACAGGACCCCATCATCACCACCACCGGAATATCGGCCGCAAACGCCTGCAGCTGTCTGCGGGCTACCTCGCGGGCCTCGTCATCAAAGCCGGAGTTATAAGCCGGCTGCCCACAACAGGTCTGACTCTGGGGATAAATCACCTCTACGCCACAGCTTTTAAGAATGTGAATCGCATCCATACCGGCATCGGGATAAAAACTGTCGACCAGACAGGTTCCCAGCAGATAGACCTGCTTAACCTGCTGCGGGTAATGACGGGATGTTTTGTTTACCTGCCCGGTTTCCGATTCAGAGGCATGAACGGCGTCTGAATGAGGGGTTTCAGTGTGTGCTTTCATAGAGTTTCCACGGTTGTCCGGTAATCGACCAGCAAGGCAGATTTCCGGCATCAGAGTCTTTTTATTGTCAGCCGCTGCAGACGGCATAAAAAAATTGGTATTACCAATTGTCCATTTTAGGTTTATAGTGGGTTAAACTACCGGTGACTCCCCCTCTGGTCAATGCCAAAAGATGGATTTATAGCTGTCAGAGCCTTATATATTCGTCGTATATAGGCAATTTCACGGACATATTAGCCCTGTCTAATGTAGGGATTATGGGTTAGCATTGGATTTACCAATTGGGTTAGCACGCGTTTCAGACAGCTCGTTATCCCGCTGTTCCACATGCTTTACCAATACAAGCCGTATCTGTTTATCAGGACGTACTCAGACACCAAATCACGAGCCCTATATGACTGAAGAAGCCATCCGCCCAAGAAAAATTTCAGAAATCATCGCCCGTCGTCTTGAAGCCATGATTCTTGAAGGCAGCCTGACCCCGGGCCAGAAGATGCCACCGGAACGCGAGCTGGCGCTGCAGTTTGAAGTGTCGCGCCCTTCCCTGCGCGAAGCCCTGCAGAAACTGGAAGCCAAAGGTCTGGTTAACCGTCGTCAGGGGGGCGGCACCTTTGTCTCGGAAAATATTGGTATTTCCTTCGCCGATCCGCTGATGCAGCTGTTTCAGACCCACAGTGAGTTCAACTACGACCTGCTGGAATTCCGTAACGCGCTGGAAGAAGTCGCCGCCCACTATGCAGCTCTGCGTGCAACCGCTGCTGACCACCAGATGATTGAACAGGCTTTTGAAGAATGGCGTGCGGTACACGAAGAAGGTAAAGACGAAGAGAAAGAAGCCGAACTGGACTGGCGCTTCCATCTTTCGATTGCCGAAGCCTCACACAACGCGGTACTGCTGCACTCCATGCGCGCCATTTACTCCATGGCGAAGCTGACCATCAGCAGCAACCTGCAATATATTTACAGCGCAGAGCACGGTCGTGATGACGTACTGAATCAGCATCTGGCCATTAAAAATGCCATTATGGCCCGCGATCCGGACGCCGCTCAGCAGTCAATCAATAACCATCTGGCGTTCGTTGAAGAAACCCTGCAGGAAAGCAGCCGCTTTGAAAGCCGCTCGCAGCGCTCCTTGCGCCGCCGTAATCTGATGGCCTGAATCTGAACACTCCACGGAGCAGCAGGGATCGCTGCTTCGGGCTTGCCTCACCCGCCCCGCGTGATAGTCTTGCCTGCGAACTGAACAGGATAAAGACGATGTCATCGCACAAGGATTCCCAGAACAGCATTCTCCACTGGCTGCACCCGAGCCAGATGCTCAGTCACCTGCGTGACATTGATACTGAAGCTGCAGCAGAGCGTAAAAATACTGATGAGCAGACCCTCTGGCTGCGTGCATGGACCGTCATCGCCGTGGCCTGCATTTGTCTGCTGATGGTTCACTACCTGAAATACAGCAACAACCTGCGCGTATTTATTCCTCTGCTGGAGGGTATTTTCGGCGTAGATAATCAGGCCTGGTACCGCGCCTACGCCCGCTCCGAATACCGCGAGCTGATCGGCTATATCTGGTGGGGATTCTGGCATCTGCTGTGTTTTATTATCATTCCGATGCTGACCATTAAAGTGATTTTGAAACAGCCGTTAAAAGCCTATGGCTGGCAGGTGGGAGATGTACGGCAACACTGGCTCGGCTATGTACTGCTGGCCTCACCAATTATGGTCTTCGCCATCATCGCCAGTTTCGGCAGCGAATTTTCCAGCCATTACCCGTTTTATAAGCAGGCCACCCGCAGCTGGACAGATCTGCTGTTATGGGAATGCATTTATATAATGCAGTTTATTGGTGTAGAATTTTTCTTCCGCGGCTTTCTGGTCAATGGTCTGCGCCTGCAGTTTGGCAGCCTGTCGGTGGCGGTTATGTGTCTGCCCTACCTGATGCTGCATTTTCCCAAACTCTGGCCGGAATCCTTCGGTGCAATTTTATTTGGCTTTTTCTTAGGGATTCTGGCGGTGCGCTCCAAATCCATCTGGGGCGGTGTTGGTGTGCACGTATCCATTGCCTTAACCATGGATATTGCCGCAATGATTCAGACCAAAGGCCTGCCGGACAACTGGTAAAAACTGTCCGCAGAAAGGAAGGTGAAACTCAGAAACGCCAGGCAATAAAGCGGCTTTGCTTCTGCCCCTGAGCCATGGCGATGACTTTTACCTCTTTCACATCAATCCGTTTCAGTTCGCGTTTCAGCGGAGCGATGTTGTCTTCTTTGGAGATCAGACAGGTAAACCACCCCACCTGAGCAGCGTAATCTGCACTCTCGGTAATCATGCGTTTAGCAAAGGCCAGCTCACCGCCCTCGCACCAGAGTTCGTTACTCTTGCCACCGAAATTGCGCTTAACGGATGACTCCTGCCCTTTCAGATTACGCCACTTACGCCGTGCCTGAGCCTGAGCTTCTTTTTCCGATGCGAAAAATGGCGGGTTACACAAGGTGAATTCAAAATACTCGCCTGTGCCGATCATGCCTTTGAATATCTGCTCCGGATGTCGCTGCATACGAATTTCTACCGCATCGAGCAATGGGCTGTTTTCACTCACAAGCTGATGCGCATTACGCACCGCAATAGCATCCGTATCGGCGGCAACAAACTGCCAGCCGTAAGCCAGATGGCCGATAATCGGATAAATCAGATTGGCACCGGTACCGATATCCAGCAAACGCGGAGGCGTATTACGCGCCCCACTCTCTACCAGAAAATCCGCTGCCAGCAAATCCTCTGCCAGCAAATCATTCAGATAACACAGGTAATCGGCACGACCCGGAATTGGCGGACACAGATAGCCTTTTGGCAGCTGCCAGCTGTTTAAACCGTAATGCGCTTTCAGTAGCGCGCGATTAAGACACACCACCGCATCCGGTTCGCTGAAATCCACCGTCTGCTCGCCGCGGGGATTGGTGGTCAGAAAGCGTTCCAGCACAGGCTCTGCGGCACACAAAGCCGCCATATCGTAACGGCCATTATGGGGATTCTTCGGGTGCAGCCCCTGTGCCTGAGTTTTATTCCACAACGATTCCGATTTTTTATCCGAATCCGGTCTTTTCCCAACGGAAGACTTTCTGTCAGTTCCGGGTTTACCTTCATAGCGGGCTTTTCTGTCAGCTCCTGGCTTGCTTTCAAAGCAGGGCTTTCTGTCTGAGCTGTGCTTTTTGTCTGAACTGTATTTTTTATCTGAGTCGTGCTTTTTGTCTGAGCCATACTCCTTGCCTGAAGCCGGCTTCTTATGGACACCGGTTCTTTGCTCGCCGTAAGGTTTAGCTGAGCGAGAGCCTTCAGCGCGTGAACGAGAGCCGTCAGCACGAGAATAAGAGCCATCAGCGCCGGAACGAGAACCTTCTGCACCACGGGATTTTTGCCATGGTCCGGATTTATTGCCGGAAGCGTATTCAGCTGCCGATGACTTACTTGCGGACTCAGCTGGTTCTGACGTGTCCGCTTGCGGCTTTTTATAGGCGGTCTTTTGGTGTTCTGACCTTTCCGGCGCAGCAGAAGCGGAAGACGGTTTTTGTGTATCCTGAGACGAATTCTCCTCAGCAATTTTGCGCAGGGACTTATTCCAGGGAGAGTTAGGCTCGTCAGACATGAGGGATTCCGCTAGTCGGTCATTTAAGGCGGAGTATAGCATTCCACCCAAGACAACGAACCCACTTCCCCACAGCAGGCATGAGCAGCT
>NZ_DJIO01000066.1:0-173 GCF_002433655.1 Thalassolituus sp. UBA6592
CATGGGTATGATGATGTTGTCGCCCATTATTATTTCTTTGCCGTTTAAGATTATGTTGTTCGTTCTGATCGATGGTTGGGCACTTATTATGGGTACGTTGGCCAACAGTTTCGGCACTGTTTAGAGGAATAGTTATGACTCCATACGATATCGGTGATCTGTTTACTCATGCT
>NZ_DJIO01000066.1:469-1061 GCF_002433655.1 Thalassolituus sp. UBA6592
ATCGGTGATCTGTTTACTCATGCTATGTATCTGGTGCTGGTGATCGTGGTGGTGATTATTGTTCCCAGTCTGTTCGTTGGTCTGGTGGTCAGTACTTTTCAGGCGGCCACTCAGATTAATGAACAGACGCTGAGCTTTCTGCCGCGTCTGGTGGTGACATTGCTGGCTGTGATTATGTTTGGTCCATGGGCTGTAACGGCTGTCATTGATTACACCAAGGAACTCTATATGAATATCCCCTTTATCATCGGCTGACGCAGACTGATGTTTGAAATCGACGCGCTCGAAGTCAGCCACTGGATATCGCGTTATCTTTATCCATTTGCGCGCATTTCCGGCATGCTGATGGTTATGCCATTGATTGGCTCCAGAATGATACCGATGCAGATTCGTCTGCTGCTGGCGGTTGCCATTACGCTGGTGATTGTTCCGGTGCTGCCTCCTTTACCTCATGTAGATGCTCTGTCGGTGGCTTCGCTGATTATTATTCTGCAGCAGTTGCTGATCGGTATCGCACTTGGCTTTGTGGTTGAACTGGTTACTCAGGTATTTGTGCTGGCTGGCCAACTTATAGCAATGCAAACCGGTTTGG
>NZ_DJIO01000066.1:1364-23707 GCF_002433655.1 Thalassolituus sp. UBA6592
TATAGCAATGCAAACCGGTTTGGGTATTGCGACCACGGTTGATCCATCTCAGGGGGCGTCTGTGGTTGTTATCAGCCAATGGCTGTTGTTTCTGATCAGTCTTATTTTTCTTTCCCTTAACGGTCACCTGGTGCTGATTGAAATTCTGGCGGACAGTTTCCGTACTCTGCCTGTTGGCTTTACCGGGATGGATGCTGAGGCATTCGGACTGATTGTCAGCTGGAGTGGCTGGATGTTTGCAGCGGCAGTGGTTATCTCTCTGCCAGCTATGACGGCACTGCTGATCGTTAACCTGGCCTTCGGTGTGATGACCCGTGCCGCGCCTCAGCTGAATATTTTCGCCCTTGGCTTTCCGGTTACCATGATTGTCGGTTTGTTTATTCTGTGGCTGACCATGAATGATATGGCACAGAGTTTTCAAGGCTATATGGAAACCCTGTTCGAATTTATCAAAAAATTGACGGAGCTTTCCTGATGGCAGAAGAAACCGGCCAGGAGAAAACCGAAGAACCCACGCCCCGAAAACTTGAAAAAGCCAAGGAAGAGGGGCAGATCGCCAGATCGAAAGAACTCAACACCACCATGGTGCTGGTTCTGGGGGCTGTCGGCCTGCTGTTTTTTGGCCCCTGGATGGCGGAACGCATGAACCATGTTGCGCTGTTTGCATTTTCGCTGGAGCGCAGCGCTGCTTTTGACACCAGTGTTATGGCCAATCATCTCAGCGCCTCAGCGTACGAAGCGGCACTGGCGCTGGCGCCCTGGCTGGTTATTGTTTTATTAGCCGCGCTGTTCGGCCCCATGGGGTTAGGGGGCTGGATGTTTTCTTCCAAATCTCTGGTACCCAAGCTGAACCGTCTGAACCCGTTGTCTGGTCTTAAGCGGATGTTTTCTGCAAATTCCCTGGTGGAGCTGATTAAATCCTGGGCTAAGGTGTTGGTCGTTGGATTTATGGCGTGGATGGTTCTTGGTTTTTATTTTGAAGATGCCATGTCATTACTGCGCAAAGATGTTGAGCCCGCCGTGGAAGGCTCGGTCCATATTATTATCTGGAGTGTGATTTTTCTGTGTCTGTCCACTGCGCTGATCGCCATTGCGGATGTACCCTGGCAGATTTACAGTCATACCAAAAAGCTGCGTATGACACTGCAGGAAATCAAAGACGAATACAAAGAAAGTGAGGGGCGGCCGGAAGTTAAAGGCCGGATCCGTCAGCTCCAGCGTGAAGTCGCTCAGCGCCGTATGATGGCCGATGTACCGACTGCTGACGTGGTTATTACCAACCCGACTCACTATTCCGTGGCTCTGCGTTATGAGGCCGGTGATATGCGCGCGCCATTAATGGTTGCCAAAGGTGCAGACCAGGCCGCATTGAAAATCCGTGAAATTGCCAAAGAACATAACGTGCCGCAGATGCAGGCACCGCCGCTGGCGCGGGCACTATATACCCACTGTAAAGTCGGCGAAGAAATTCCTGAAGGGCTTTACGTTGCTGTGGCTCAGGTACTGGCTTATATGTATCAGATGGATATGTATGTTAAGGGCCGCGGTCCTAAACCCGAACGTAAACCGGACATGCCGATACCTCAGGATCTGCGCGTCGATCCGGACCCGCAGGTTTGAGTCTCTGCTTGTTTATTTAAATCTTATCTGGCCGGAAATTCCGGCCTTTTTTCTGCCCGCCGATCTTTTTTGTTACCGGACTGTAAACCGGAAAGGTTTTTGCAAAGTCAGGGTAATTGATGGATTTCTGGCGGAAGTAACCTATGGCGACAGCCACAAAAGATCAGATTCTTGGCTCTCTGCGCAGCGGAGCCGGAATGTTGGCGCAGGGTAACCTGAGTATTCCCGTGATGCTGTTGGTGCTGCTGGGTATGATGACCTTGCCGCTGCCGCCATTTCTGCTGGATACTTTCTTTACCTTTAATATCGCGCTGTCCATCGTTGTTCTGCTGGTCAGTGTTTATGCTAAACGGCCGCTGGATTTTGCCATATTTCCGACCATTCTGCTGGTTGCCACATTGCTTCGTCTGGCCCTTAACGTTGCTTCGACCCGCGTGGTACTTATGTATGGTCACGAGGGCGGTGATGCAGCAGGGCGGGTGATTGAAGCGTTTGGTGAAGTGCTGATCGGCGGTAACTATGCGGTCGGTCTGGTGGTCTTTATGATTCTGATGATCATCAACTTTGTGGTGGTCACCAAAGGTGCCGGGCGTGTTTCGGAAGTATCTGCACGTTTCACCCTGGATGCGATGCCAGGTAAACAGATGGCGATTGATGCTGACCTGAATGCCGGATTAATTGACGCTGATCAGGCCAAAACCCGCCGTGCCGATATTGCTGCGGAAGCTGATTTCTACGGTGCCATGGACGGTGCCAGTAAATTCGTAAAAGGCGATGCGGTTGCCGGCATTCTGATTCTGATTATTAACGTTGTTGGTGGTTTTGGCATTGGTATGGCTCAGCACGGGCTGAGCTTCAGTGATGCGGTATCCGCATACACTCTGCTGGCCATCGGTGACGGTCTGGTGGCGCAGATTCCATCGCTGTTACTGTCTACTGCAACGGCCATCATGGTTACCCGCAATGGCAACGATGAAGACATGGGCCAGCAGGTGGTTGGTCAGATGTTTTCATCATCCCGTGCACTGGCTGTTTCCGCTGGTCTGATGGCATTAATGGGTTCTGTGCCTGGTATGCCACACACGGTATTTATCGGTGCTGCTCTGGTCGCCGGTGTGATTGCTTACTATATCAGCTGGAAAAAAGAAGGCGGCAAACTCGGCGACAGTATCGCGCGTAAAATTGGCGTTGCGACTAAAACAGCTGACGCTCTGCCATCACCCGCTGGCGGTAATGCACTGGCTGCTCCAAAAGAAAAAGCCGAAGCCGCTATCAAACAAATGGAAGTAAAAGAGCTTGGCTGGGACGACGTTGAGCCGGTTGACCGGGTCGGCCTTGAAGTCGGCTACCGTCTGATTCCTCTGGTTGATAAAAATCAGGGGGGGCAGTTGCTTAACCGTATTAAAGGCGTGCGCAGAAAATTATCGCAGGAGCTGGGTTTCCTGATGCCGTCGGTCCACATCCGTGACAATCTGGATTTATTGCCTAACCAATACCGTATCACCCTGATGGGGGTAACGCTGGCGGAAGCTGAAATTTTTCCGGAACGGGAAATGGCCATTAATCCTGGTCAGGTGTTCGGCAAAATAGATGGTCAGCCAACCCGCGATCCGGCCTTTGGTTTAGATGCTTTCTGGATTGACGCAGATAAAAAAGATCGCGCGCAGACACTGGGCTATACCGTGGTGGATGCCAGTACGGTTGTGGCGACGCATTTAAATCAGAAACTGCAGCGTCATGCCCATGAGTTACTGGGCCACGAAGACGTGCAGAAACTGGTGGATATGCTGGCCAAGGCGTCGCCCAAACTGGCCGAAGAGCTGGTGCCAAATACCATCAATATCAGTCAGTTACTGGGTGTCCTGCAAAACCTGCTGCGTGAGCATGTGCCGATCCGCGATATGCGTTCAATTGCCGAGTCTTTGGCGAATTTTACCGGCCAGAGTCAAGATATTGCCGCCATGACCACTGTGGCACGTCTCTCCCTGAGCCGCATGATTGTACAGAACATCTTTGGTAACGAGGATCAGCTGGTTGTTATGACCCTGGATCCGTCGCTGGAACAGTTGTTGCTTAAGTCCTTACAACAGACATCGCAGCAGGGTCTCCAGAGCGGTCTGGTACTGGAGCCTGCCATGGCCGACACATTGCATCGTTCATTGGGCGAAGCAGTGCAGGCGCAGGAAGCGGCAGGACGTCCGGCGGTATTACTGGTAACCACTCAGCTGCGTCCGGCCATGGCACAGTTTGTACGTAACAGCATGGATCAGTTACACGTGCTGGCGTACCAGGAAATACCGGATAACAAAAGTATTACGATCGTCGCCAGTATCGGCGGCAAGTAAGCTCAGTGAGAAATCGATATGAAAGTTAAACGCTTCAGCGCGCCCAATATGCAACTTGCTCTGCGCCTGGTTTCTCAGGAGCTGGGAGCCGACGCGGTCATCCTTTCCAGTAAAAAAGTTGATGACGGTATCGAAGTAGTTGCCGCTCTGGATTATCAGTCTGAGCGGGATGCCAACAGTCCGGAAATTGAACGTCAGCTGCGTTTGCAGGCGGAGCTTGAGGAAGCTAAGCGTGCCTCGCGCGAAGAGCCGCAGCAGCGTCATCAGCGTAAAGAATTCGCCAGTCGTTCAGACGTCAGCAGTCGTGAAGGACTGGAAGCTGTGCTCAGCGGCCTGAAAAATGACAGCTACCAGGATACCCCGGTCCGCAAGCAGCCGCAGGAGCCTGTTGCACAACGTTCTGAGCCAGCCAAACGTCGTGAAACCGATCGCGACGAAAGCTGGTACAGCAATGCACTGGCACAGATGAGCGGCGAATTAAAAGAATTAAAAGACTGGCTGGTCAGTCATCAGGGCAGTGCCTGGGACAGCAGCCGGCCATTAACCTGGCAGCAGTCACAGCTATGGCAGCGCTGTCAGGATGTTGGTCTTGAACCGGCCTGGGCTGACCGGATTACCAGTCGTCTCGACAGCAATCTGGCATTGGACGATGCCTGGGAAAAGGCACTGAAACTGATTGCCACAGATATTCCGGTAGCGCCTTCCGGCATGCTCGACCGTGGCGGAATTTACGCGCTGGTCGGGCCGACCGGCGCCGGCAAAACCACAACCATTGGCAAGCTTGCGGCACAGTTTGTTATTCGCCATGGCAAAGAGTCGGTGGCGTTTGTCACCCTCGACAGCTATCGCGTTGCTGCGCATGATCAGCTGAAAACGTTTTCACGCCTGCTGGGTGTCGATCTGCACATAGTACCGCCGGGCCAGTCGGTAAATAAAATACTGGCCAAACTGCAGGATAAAAAGTTGGTTCTGGTGGATACCGCGGGTCTTGCCAGTCAGGACCCACATTTCACTGTGCAATTGTCTATGCTTAAAGAAGCAGGACCGCGCCTGAAAAAATTATTGGTGCTGCCACTGACCAGTCAGGGGCGCTGCCTGCAGGAAAATTTCGAACATTATAAAGCCATTGGTTTAACCGGTTGTGTTTACACAAAACTGGATGAGTGTTTCAGCCTTGGGCCGGCGCTCAGTATTTCAGCGTTAACACATTTACCGGTAGCGCTGGTAACCGATGGTCCGCACATTCCTGACGATGTGCATTATCCGGATGCAGATAAACTGGTGAAACTTGCCGAACAGATGGCGCGCATGGCGAGAACCCGCTGGCAGGCCGCTGAAGCGATGAGTCTCGCCAATCAGCAATCCGGCATTCAACATGGAGCATGAGAATTTATGGCTAGGCGTCCTGTTCAGGTAATTGCAGTTACCGGTGGCAAAGGCGGGGTTGGTAAAAGTAACGTTTCCGTAAATCTGGCGATTGCGCTGGCTGAAATGGGACGTCGTGTTGTGGTGCTTGATGCCGACCTCGGGCTGGCCAATATCGATATCCTGTTGGGTATCAGTGCCAATAAAACCATTGAAAATGTGCTCAGGGGTGAATGCGATCTGCGCGAAGTGATGGTGAAAGGACCAGGCGGTATCCGTATTGTTCCGGCATCATCCGGCACGCAGAAATTATCCCAGCTGAATTCCATGGAGCACGCCGGGCTGATTCAGGCGTTCAGTGATCTTGGTGATGACATTGATGTATTGATTGTGGATACCGCTGCCGGTATTTCCGATACGGTACTCAGCTTTGTGCGTGCATCCCAGGAAGTGATTATGGTGGTCACCGACGAGCCTACCTCTATCACTGACGCTTATGCCCAGATTAAATTGCTGAACCGCGACTATGGCATGTTCCGTTTCCGCATCGTGGCAAATATGGTGCGTACACCGCAGGAAGGAACAGCTCTGTTTGCTAAACTGACAAAAGTAACGGACCGTTTTCTGGAAGTGGCGCTGCAGTATGTTGGCGCGATTCCGCAGGACGATGCCGTTAAGCGCGCTGTGCAGCGTCAGAAAGCGGTAATTGAAGCCTATCCGCGGGCGAAAGCGTCGACTGCTTTCCGTGCGCTGGCTAAAAAAGTGGATGCCTGGCCGCTGCCTTCTTCGCCGCGCGGACATCTGGAATTTTTCGTGGACCGTCTGGTGCAGGAAGTCGGTGCATGAGTCTGGGTAACCAATAAACCGGGTCACCAATGCTTGCAGGAAGTTCATTAGTGTATTCAGACGTACAGAACCAGGATTTTGATCAGCTTGTCCGCCAACACGCCACACTGGTGAAGCGCATTGCTCACCATATGCTGGGGCGGTTGCCTGATAGTGTGCAGCTGGATGATCTGATACAGGCCGGTATGATTGGTCTGCTGGAAGCGTCACGTAAGTACGATGGCGGTAAAGGCGCCAGTTTTGAAACCTATGCCGGTATCCGTATCCGCGGTGCCATGCTGGATGAAATCCGTCGTGGCGACTGGGCTCCGCGATCCGTGCATCGTAATTTCCGCCGTATCAGTGATGCCATCAAACAGATTGAAAGTGAAAAAGGCCGTGATGCCGAAGATGCGGAAGTCGCCGGGTTTCTCGGCATTTCCCAGGACGAGTATCACAGTATTCTGAAAGACAGCGCCGGCTGTCGCCTGTTCAGTTTTGAAGAGGTACTGGAAAAAAGTGATTCCGGCTTCGATATCTTTGAAGACGATTCGCCAGATCCGCTTGATGGCATTGAGCGCGACTCATTCCAGACACAACTGGCAGAAGCCATTAAAACGCTGCCAGAACGCGAACAGCTGGTGCTGGCGCTCTACTATGACGAAGAGCTCAACCTCAAAGAAATTGGCGCTGTACTGGGCGTCAGTGAGTCCCGCGTCAGTCAACTTCACAGTCAGGCGGCCCACCGTCTGCGTGCCCGCCTTGGTGGCTGGATCTCCTGATCCGGCCCGGTTGATTATTTTATAAACAGGCCCGTATGAGGCCTGCTGCACAAAACATCATCCTTCATTACCAGTTTCTGGATAAAGCGATAACTGCGTCTACAATAAATCTTAGGAACGGCTTGGAATATACAGAGTCGATTACTGGAGGTCGTTTTGGACAAAAACATGAAAATTCTCGTTGTTGATGACTTTTCAACCATGAGACGAATCGTAAAGAACCTGCTGCGTGACCTGGGCTTCACTAATACCCAGGAGGCCGATGACGGTCTGACAGCATTGCCAATGTTACAGAATGGGGATTTCGACTTCCTGGTAACAGACTGGAACATGCCGGGTATGACCGGGCTTGATCTGCTCAAAAAAGTTCGTGCGGACGACAGGCTTAAAACCCTGCCGGTGCTGATGGTTACGGCCGAAGCCAAGCGTGATCAGATTGTTGCTGCAGCTCAGGCCGGCGTGAACGGCTACGTGGTGAAACCTTTTACCGCGGCAGTGCTGAAAGAAAAGATCGACAAGATCTTTGAACGCGTCGAAGGATAACAGGAAGGCGACCTGATGGCCGGAATCAACAAAGACCGTGAGTCCGATATCGTCAGCGTAGGCGCAGAAATCCGTGATCTTGCCCAAAGCATGCTCAGGGAAGTCGAGCGCGGGGAATACGGTAAAGCCGTCGCCCTTGTTAACGACCTGAATCAGGTCCGGGACCGTACGCTGTATCAAGAAATTGGTCATCTGACCCGTGCTTTGCACGAGTCGATAAAAAATCTGAACGTCGACACCGTCGGTGCAGCTTCAGAAATCGACAGTACGACCGATAAACTGGAATACGTGCTGGAAATGACTGATAAGTCGGCCAACCGCACCATGGATCTCGCTGACGCTGGCATGCCGCTGGCCAGCGATATTCATGATCGGGCGTTGCACTTGTCATCGCAATGGCAACGGTTCCTGAATAAAGAGCTGAAGCCGGATGAATTCCGTGCCCTCAGCAAAGATATCAACCTGTTTCTGGCTGACAGTGCAGAGCAGTCAGAGACTTTGAAAGGGCAGTTATCCGATATTGTTCTGGCCCAGGATTTTCAGGATCTTACCGGTCAGGTCATTCATAAGGTAGCGGCTCTGGTACGCGACGTTGAAGGTCGCCTGGTGCAGTTGGTGGCCATGGCCGGCAAGGTCGATTCGCTCACAGGAATTACTCATGCTTACCCTGAGGTTGAGCCTGAGAAGCCAGATGATGGCGCAAACATAGCTGCGGAAGGACCGCAGATTGATAAATCCAGTAATGACGTAGTTGCCAGCCAGGATGATGTTGATGACTTACTGTCCAGTCTTGGTTTTTAAAGGAGCTAACGGATGAGTTTCGATGCTGATGAAGAGATTCTGCAGGACTTTCTGGTCGAGGCCGGAGAAATCCTTGAGCTGCTCTCTGAACAACTGGTCGATCTTGAACAGCGTCCCGATGATAACGATCTGCTGAACGCCATTTTCCGTGGATTCCATACGGTAAAAGGTGGCGCAGGCTTCCTGCAACTGAATCCGCTGGTGAACTGCTGCCACGCGGCAGAGAACGTGTTCGATACACTGCGCAACGGTAACCGCCGGGTAACGTCCGATCTGATGGACGTGGTGTTACAGGCGTTAGACAGTGTTAACGAAATGTTTGAAAGCGTACGCTCAGGCGCGTCACCTGATGATGCAGACCCTGAGTTAATCGAGCGCCTGCATCAGCTTGCCCTGCCGGAATCAGAAGATGAAGCGGTGGCAGCTGAAGTGGCCGCTGAAGAGCCGGCTGAAGAAGAAGCGGTTGCAGAAGAGCCCTTGGCAGAGGATAGCGCCTCCGATGATCTGTTCGATGTTCCTGCCGGATCTTCTGCAGCAGACAACAGCGACATCACCGATGATGAGTTCGAGCAACTGCTGGATGCACTGGATGACGGTCAGCCTGCAGCGCCTCCGGCTGCGGAAGCGCCGGCAGCTGCGCCGCCCGCGGCAATGGATGACGACGATCTGTTTGATATGGGCGGTGACAGCACTGCTGCATCGGATGATGAAATAACCGAAGATGAATTCGAGGCCCTGCTGGACCAGATTCATGGCAAAGGCAAGCACGCTGCTGCTGACAGTAAGCCGTCAGAACCGGAAAAACCTGCCGCCGCTGACACCGAAGCAGCGGTCGCCGGTGCGGCTTCCGGCGATGATCTGATTACTGATTCAGAATTTGAAGAATTGCTCGACCGGTTACACGGTAAGGGCAAGCATTCAGCCAGTGCTGCAGAGCCAGAAACAGCAGACGTGAAGGCGCCAGCCGCCGAAGCGCCGAAAGCCACAGAAAAGCCTGCGGCAACGGCCACGACGGATACTCCGAAAGCCGAACCAGCGAAACCCGCAGCGGCGGCTAAACCAGCGGCGGCAGCGGCAAAACCTGCTGCCCGACCTGCAGCTGCTGAAAAGCCAGCGGCACCGGCAGCAGCCAAGGCTGCGGCAGAAAAAGAAACGCATCAGGCTGAAGCCACCGTGCGTGTCGATACCAAACGACTCGATGACATCATGAACATGGTGGGTGAATTAGTACTGGTGCGTAACCGTCTGGTGCGACTGGGTTTACAGAGCACTGACGAATCCATGGCGAAAGCAGTTGCCAACCTGGATGTTGTTACCGGTGATCTGCAGTCGTCGGTGATGAAAACCCGGATGCAGCCGATTAAGAAAGTATTCGGCCGCTTCCCGCGGGTGGTACGTGACCTTGCCCGTCAGCTGAAGAAAGAAATTAACCTTGAGCTGCGCGGTGAAGAAACCGACCTGGATAAAAACCTGGTTGAGGCTCTGGCCGATCCGCTGGTTCACTTAGTGCGAAACTCGGTTGACCACGGTGTGGAAATGCCTGATGACAGGGAGAAAAAAGGCAAGCCACGGGTTGGTACCGTGATTTTGTCAGCAGAACAGGAAGGCGATCATATCCTGCTGAAAATTCAGGATGATGGCGCCGGTATGGACCCGGATAAATTACGCGCAAAAGCCGTTGAAAAAGGGCTGATGGATCAGGATGCCGCAGATCGTCTGACCGATACCGAATGTTTTAACCTGATTTTTGCACCGGGCTTTTCCACCAAAGAACAGATTTCCGATGTGTCTGGCCGTGGCGTGGGGATGGACGTTGTAAAAACGAAAATCACCCAGCTGAACGGTACGGTGAGTATCGATTCGAAACTCAGCGTCGGCACGAACATCAGCATTAAAGTACCACTGACGCTGGCGATTATGCCGACGCTGATGGTGATGCTGAAAGACCAGGCATTTGCTTTCCCTCTGGTAAGCGTGAATGAAATTTTCCACCTGGATCTGACCAAGACCAACATCGTTGATGGTCAGGAAGTGGTGGTGGTACGGGAAAAACCAATCCCGCTGTTTCATATGAAGCGCTGGCTGGTAGCGGGCGAACAGAACGCCCAGGCAGACGAAACTGCTCATGTTGTAGTGGTTTCCGTCGGTACCAAACGGGTTGGCTTTGTCGTTGATCAGCTGGTTGGACAGGAAGAAGTTGTGATCAAGCCGCTGGGGAAAATGTTGCACGGCACTGCCGGTATGGCGGGTGCAACCATTACCGGTGACGGGCGTATTGCGCTGATTCTGGATATCCCGAGTATGCTTGGCCGCTATGCAGCCAAACAATCGCATGCGGCCTGATAAGTGACAGCGTTTCACAGGACTGATACAGGTGTTGGCCGACTGTTTCCGGCCAACACTTTTTAAGCGAGCAGAATGAATGACTATCCGTGTACTGGTTGTAGATGACTCAGGATTCTTTCGCCGTCGGGTAAGCGACATTATTAATGCCGATACCCGTATGGAAGTGGTTGGTGTGGCTTCCAACGGAATGGAAGCGATTGATATGAACGAATCGCTTAAGCCTGATGTGATTACGATGGATTATGAAATGCCGGTCATGGATGGCATTACTGCAGTGCGTAATATCATGCAGCGTCGTCCGGTTCCGGTATTGATGTTTTCCTCGCTGACGTTTGAGGGTGCCCGCGTTACGCTGGATGCGATAGATGCTGGTGCGCTGGATTTTCTGCCAAAAAATTTCGATCAGATTGCCAAAGACGCAATACAGATTAAACGGGCGCTGACCGATAAAATCGCAGCGGTTGCCAGAAATCAACAGAAGCAGACGGTTGTCCAGAAAAGTAAACCGGTTGTTAAAGGGCGTTTAAAAGGCACAGAGCTGGTTATGATCGGTACGTCAACCGGTGGCCCGGCTGCGCTGCAGACGTTGTTTAAGGGTATTCCCGGATCATTTAAAACACCGATTGTTATTATTCAGCATATGCCGGGTTCTTTTACTAAAGCATTTGCTGAGCGATTGAATTCACTCAGTCCGCTGGTGGTAAAAGAAGCGGCGGATGGTGATCATCTTGAAAAGGGACACGTGTATGTTGCCCCGGGCGGTATGCAGCTGATGGTGGACCGGCGCAATGGCGGTACGATCCATATCCGCGAAAGTGATGATCGGGTTAATTACCGCCCAAGTGTTGATATTGCGTTTGCTTCAGCGGCAAAACATTATCCGGGAAAGACCCTGGGTATTGTTCTTACGGGTATGGGATCTGATGGAAAAGAAGGTGCCAGATTGCTCAAAGATACAGGGGCCGGAATATGGGCTCAGGACGAAGAAAGCTGCGTGATCTTCGGTATGCCACTGGCGGTGATTAAAGAAGGCCTCAGTGATGAAGTATTATCTCTGAAGGACGTTGCGCCGCGTCTGGTTGAAGAAGTTAACTGACGCTGGATTCGTCGGATAGCCGGCGGCATATTATTGCCGCCAATTCCCTGTCTTTTTGCCGGCAAACACAGAGCTGGTATCTGATTTTTTCATTCTTTTGCGTTTCCCATCTTAATTAATCTGAAAAATGGACGATAACCTTAAAAGTCGATCATTTTTTATTGGCCTTTTTAAAACCTGACACGAATTTTGCCTTAGAGATTTACAGGTATTTGGGCAAAGTCAGTGCCGGAAAGTTGGCTGTAACATATTAACAAGGTGGCGCGCGTGCGGATCTGGTCAATTGCAAATCAAAAAGGTGGGGTCGGAAAAACCACCAGTGTGGTCGCCCTTGGCGGGCTGCTTGCCGCGCAGGGCAAGCGGGTGCTGCTGGTAGATCTGGATCCTCACGGTTCACTCACCAGTTATTTCAGGCAGGACCCGGACAGCCTCGAACGCAGTCTTTATCATCTGTTTTTTGAACAACGTTATAAAGACCGGGAATTTGTCCGCTCGGTGCTTAAATCCACCTCAATGGATAATGTTTCTCTGCTGCCGGCGACGACATCGCTGGCAACACTTGAGCGTCAGGTGAGTGGTCAGGACGGCATGGGCCTGGTTCTGGCGCGTTCGCTGGCAAAACTCTGGGATGAGTACGATTACGCCTTGCTGGATACGCCACCGATTCTTGGCGTATTGTTGGTCAATGCGCTGGCGGCCTGTCAGCAACTGGTTATTCCCACACAAACCGAACATCTGGCATTGAAAGGGCTGGAACGCATGGTGCACACGCTGAAGATGGTGATGCGCTCGCAGAATCGTCAGCTGCCATACACCATTGTGCCGACGCTGTTCGACCGCCGTACAACCGCCTCACTGACGACCCTGAAAGAAATGCGCCGTCAGTATCCTGAATCCCTGTGGGATGAAGCCATTCCTGTGGATACCCGTCTGCGTGATGCCAGCCATGAGGGTATCTTTCCGCATCAGATGGACGCAGATGGTCGTGGTGTGCGTGCCTATCGTCATCTGCTGGCTTCTCTGGATGTCGCGGAGCGTCAGCGTGCCTGATAAGCGTCCAGCACAGCTCGCGGAAGCTGATCCGGTAACCGACTACCTGAGTCATCTGTTGTCCGATCAGGGAGAAGTCCGTGGTCAGTCAGTCAACTGGGACAACCTGCTCAGTGATGCCGTGCGCCGTGGCCATCTTGAAGACGCTCTGAATTCCTCAACCTTACTGCCGGGTTTTGCGCCAATCAGTCTTGCCGCAGCCGGGCAGGGAACGGCTGCAGAGCAACGTACACAGCTGTTTCATCTGCTGCACCACGTCAGTGTTTTACCACCATGTAAATTACGCAGCTATATTCTTGCATCTGCTGATCCTCTGCTTGGGGAGGCGGTGTTGAAATGAGTGAACGTAAGCCGCAGGCCGGTGATGATAATCAGGTCGATATTGTCCTGCAGGATTATCTGAATGATCTGTTGGTCATGGCAACGGCTGCGCCGGAAGCGCCTGCGCGTTCATCCGCGCAAACCGTTGCTGAGCTTAAACCTAAAGCGGAGGTTACACCTGAGTCCGCCCGTCCGGTGACGTATGCCGAGCAGCCGCTGCCGCTGACAACCCTGCCACAGACGCTGACTGTCCCCGAAGTACCCGAAACAGTACCTGAGACAGTAACTGAGACTGTTACGGAGACTGTTACGGAGACGCTGGTTGAAACGGCAGTGGAAGAGGTCACAGCCTTTCAGGAAGAAGCTGCGCCTCCTGAACAGGAAGAGGTAACCGTTGAAGAGGTTGTCGTTAACGAACCTCTGACGGATGTCAAAGAACAGACAGATGATCAGTCTCCTGACATCAGTACTCAACCGGCGCCATTAAACTGGCGCTCTGTTCAGGGTATCGAATGCTTAATTTTTAAAGTCGCTGGTCTGAAACTGGCGATACCGCTGCCATTACTCGGTGGCGTTCATAATGTTTCTGATAAAGTCACGCCGCTGTTCGGGCAGGCGGCGTGGTCGTTAGGTGTCTGGCAGGGCGAAGACAGCAAGATGACGGTCATCGACAGTGCCCGGCTGATTATGCCTGAGCGTCAGGTCAGCCTTGCCGATGAAGGCTACAGCTTCTTTATTCAACTGGATCGCTCTCCCTGGGCTCTCGCCTGTCAGGAAATCTGCGATACCGTCACACTGGTTTACGACTCCATCAAATGGCGCGGGGATGCCAGCAAACGCCCATGGCTGGCGGGAACTGTCATTTCTGAAATGTGTGCCCTGATTGATGTTCCGGGGCTGATGTCGCTGCTGGAAGAGAATGTCCGCCGTTAATATGTCCGTTATTCGCCGGGCGCGTGAAAATTTAGCTCAAATTTAACTGGTACACTTTGTGCTCTGATCTATATTAAAGAAAGGTTCGTCATGTTTTTTGACACACAGGCCGGATTTCAGCAACAACGGAAGCCGGCCGGCGTTAAGCACGACACGGTCAGGCTGCGGCCTTTCTTTGCGAGGATGTAATATGTCAGCGATTGCCGGAAATAAAGCGGCGGAAGATCCGGTCCTTCAGTGGGTCACCTTTCGTCTGGAAAACGAGTCTTACGGAATCAACGTAATGCAGGTTCAGGAAGTACTGCGTTACAGTGAAATTGCCCCGGTTCCCGGTGCGCCCCCGTATGTACTGGGTATCATTAACCTGCGTGGTAACGTAGTGACTGTGATTGATACCCGGCTGCGTTTTGGATTGCCAACCGCTGACACCACAGATCAGACCCGTATCGTGATTATCGAGGCGGAAAATCAGGTTGTGGGTATCCTCGTGGATGCGGTGGCTGAAGTGGTTTATCTGCGGCAGTCAGAAATTGAAACCACTCCTAACGTCGGTAACGAAGAAAGCGCCAAGTTTATTCAGGGTGTTTGTCATAAAAATGATGAGCTGCTGATTCTGGTAGACCTGGAAAAGCTGATGACGGATGAGGAGTGGACAGAACTTCAGGGTCTCTGATTATGATCTCTCTGTCTCTTATGCATTGGTTGTTGATCGGCAATATGGCGTTAATGTTTGTGGTGGGGCTGATGATGTTCAGCCTCAAACGCCAACAGAATAAAGAATCCAGACGTCTGGATGACGCTGTAAATCATCTACAGCAGTCCTATCAGGCGATGAGTAAAAGCACCATCGGCATGGGACGGAAGATCCGTCAGATGGACGGTCGTATGCAGAGCGCAGAGCGTAAGGTGGTATTGCCGACGACCGATGAAGCGACGTACCAACAGGCGTCGCGTCTGGTTGGGCTGGGTGCCAGTGCCAGTGACCTGGTCGATAACTGCGGCATGGCCCGCGGCGAAGCCGAATTACTGGTATCCCTGCGCCGCCAGCCGGCACACTGATTCCTGAAAGTTTGTATCCCTCATTTTATGGCCTGATGCCGGAGCGCAGTTTGTGCGCGATGGCATCGCTGTTCACATGGTAACGGTATTTTCCGTAAACCTTTTATAACAAAACAATCCTCCCGGGCCGGAGGGCTGCTCCTATACTCTAAAAGAGAGTGACCTCGGGAGGTAGATATGTCTTTATTTCACAAAAGCTTCGTGTTTGGCCTGGCAATGCTGGTGGTGACGTCCATCACCCAGGGCTCTGCTTATGTGGCGTCTGCTGACAGGATGTCAGGGGGCGGCGACAGGCTGGTCGCTAACCTGATCCGTAATGCGACTTTTCTGGAAGTTACCCCGGAGTTTACTGACCTGTATATTATTGAAACGCAGGATAAAGGGCGGGAAATTCTGATCTACTGTAATACCGCATACTGCTATAAATACCGTGGTCAGCTGGTTTTTTCCTGACGTTTCAATGTTATGCCGCGCGGATCAGCGCGCTGCTCTTTCGGCATATCAGATTGCGGCATATCAGATATGCCCGCTGTTACCTTAAGCGCCGGCGGTAAATATCGCCACCACGGTTAATATTCCTGCCATCCATACCGCAGAACGTAACATCGCCATATTGGCCAGATAGGTAATTCCGTAAACAATCCGGATAGCAATAAATGCCATGGCGAGCGTATCAATTCTTCCCTGATCTGCGCCGCTCAGGTGAGCAATAATCACAGCGGCGGCAAACGCCGGAAAGGCTTCGAAGCTGTTCAGCTGAACCCAGTGAGCACGTTTGTGGATTCCCTGCTGTTTTTCCAGAAATTCCCGCGGTGCGTAGTTGTTATAGCGCCCGGCCGACTTTGCGACCAGAGTAAATACATAGGGCAGCAGGGCCGCCGCCAGTACACACCAGTAGGCGATTGTCATAATTTTTCTTCCTTTACTGAATTGTCGATAAGTCTTTTACACCGTAATGGATGTGCGGCAAAGGTGCAGGAGTGCCGTTCATCTTTGTCATTTTGCGCTCAGGCATCCACAGACTAACTCCTGCCTGGCAGTTTATGAAGGATGACAATCCATCCTTTGAATGAAAATACCGGCGTATTTCCGTAACGCAGCTGTGCACCGACAGGCGTCTTATGGTCCGTTCTCAAGATAGGGTACACTCACGTTTGTTTTCGTAAATGGCCAACGTATTAACCTGAGCTTTACCTGATTCATATGACTGAAAAAACCGTTTCTGTGTTATGGATTAAAGCGCTGTTGCAGGCTGCTGAGCAGCAGGGCGCACGTCATGAAGAGCTGCTGGCGACAGCGGGCCTGACGGATGACATCCTGAGCACACCCTATGCCCGGGTCAGCCTCGACGCTACGCTGAAAATCTGGCGTCTGGCAGAAACCGAATGTGAGGGACGGGATTTCGGTCTGTTAATGGGTGAGCAGGTTAAACCGACGCATTTTCAGCTGTTTGCCATGATTCTTATGCACAGCCAGTCGCTGGGCGCAGCGTTTGAAAAATCCATCCGTTACACCCGTGTACTGAGTGACGGTGGCCGCTATTTTCTGAGTGACGAAGCACACGAAGCCAGTATTTGCTATGAACCTCAGGAGGCCGATTTCAGCCGTCATCAGGTCGATGCTGTGCTGGTTTTGTTAAGGAATTTCGCCAGCTGGTTAGCGTGTAAACCCGTGCCATTACTGCGGGTCGAGTTCTGCCATCAGGCTCCCGCCGACATTTCCGAATATGAACGTATTTTTGCCGCACCACTGCAGTTTGGTGCACGGCGTAATGCACTGGTGTTTGAACCTCAGGTGTTGCAGGAGCCTCTGGCGCTGGGGGATGAAAAACTGGCAGCCATGCATGAAGCCATGCTGGAGCAGCAGCTGGCGGCGATTCAGCAGTCAGATACTGCCGGTCTGGTGCGGCATTTTTTACTCAACTGTGAAGATCTCAATGTCGATCGTGATGATGCAGCAAAGCAGCTGAACATGGGCAGCCGTACGCTGCAGCGTAAGTTGCAGGATGCTGCTACCAGCTTTCAGCAGCTATTGGCCGAGGAACGCCAGCGCCGCGCACGGTCACTGTTGATTTCAACCGATATGTCGCTGACCCGCATCAGCGCTGAGCTTGGGTTTTCTGAGAGCAGCGCCTTTACCCGCGCTTTTCGCCGCTGGGAGGGCGTCACTCCGATGGAGTTCCGGCAACAGGCTGAGCGCGATCAGAAAGCCTGATTGCCAGAGCACCAGAGCACGTTACCTGTAGCGTATACAGACATCAGAAGCGCCAGCTCAGCCCTGAGCTGATGCTGTAATCCACAGCGCTGTATGACGCTTTACGTATGGTTTTTTCGCTGTCTTCGTCCGGATAGAGGAAGTAGCGCCAGTTGATCCCACCACTGGCCTGCAGAATCAGATGTTGGCCGAGGCGATAGCGGCCCCTCAGGCCGGCCTGGGTTTCCAGCAGCAGAAAGCTGAGCTGATCGGAGCTGTCTTTCAGTTCGCCGGCTACAGCATCCGCAATATCGCCCGCCTGACCATCTTCCCTGGCTTCTCCCTGACCCAGGAGCAGACTGATGTGTGGCCTTATGCCGTAGCCGTTCGGCTCAAAGGCGATTCCCAGGGCCTGACTGGTTATTTCGGCTTCGATCAGCAGCTCCGTTTCGGTCGGGTTCGCTGCGCTCTGATTTATGGCTGTTTTCCGCGACACGCTGAGCGGCTGTTGTTGTTGGCGATAGTTCAGCCAGAGGTAAGACACAGGTGTATCACTGCTCTGCAGATCCAGTGTCAGGCGATAATTATGCTCGCGGCTGTCGACCAGCAGCTCTGTGTCTGTGCTCAGACTGGTATTTTGCCATTGCAGTGCGCTGTCGAGCGTGTGCATCTGTTGGCGATAGTCCGATGAGGCGTCAAAGCTCAGATACATATCACTGATGCGCAGCAGTGGCAGCGAGACCTGCCAGAATTCGTAGCGGATAAATCCTTCGCTGCGTGACATGTCCGTTGGCAGGGCGCGGCGGTAATAAAATGACGGCAATGCGGGCAACAGTCGGCGTTTCTGCGGGGTTATACGACTTTGCCAGCCACAGCCAAAGGCCGGTGTCTGATCGCCGCTGTCGCGCAGCGCATCGACGCCGGACAGGGAAAGCCAGCGCAGGCTGCCGTCACAGCTGAGGTTACCGGCGTGACTGAGCAGAGGAATAAAAAATAAGAGTAAACAGCACAGGATTTTCATGCTGTCTGTATCGGCCAGATGAGGCAGAAGTTAAGGGCCTGCAAATGATGCACGCCCCTTCATTATCTTTGCTGGCAGCAGAATTACATATCTTTAATAATTTCCAGTACATCGTCGTGATGGGTTTTGGTTTTTACCTTAGCCATGATGTGGCGCAGTACGCCTTTCTCATCAATGATAAAGGTCACGCGGTGAATACCGACGTACTCCTTACCCATAAATTTCTTCAGTGCCCACACGCCATAGGCTTCGGCGATGCTGTGGTCTTCATCCGACAGCAGGTCAAAATTGAGTTCCTGTTTGTCGATAAACTTCTGCAGGCGCTCCGGCGCATCCGGGCTGATGCCGAGGACCACTGTGTTGAGTTTTTCAAATTCGTCGCGGCTGTCGCGGATACCACAGGCCTGGGTGGTACAGCCCGGGGTCATGGCTTTCGGATAGAAATAGAGCACCACTTTTTTACCCTTCAGGCTTTTCAGGGTAACGGTTTCAGATTTCTGATTCAGCGCGCTGAACGCAGGTGCAGCTTTATCAATGGCAGGAAAATTAAGGCTCATGGAAAATCCTCTTCACCGGGCAGGTAATCCCGGAATAACAGACACAGGGGGACAAAGAGGAATAAGGTACCGCACCAGCCCGATAAATCAAGCTGGTGGGCGGCACTGGTAACTCAGCAGTTGATGCTGCGTTCGGTGAGGTATTTGCTCAGGGTTTCTTTGGCCTTGTTACCGGCCGGGCTGTTGCGGAAAACAAATTCGTGGGTTTTGTTTTTCAGTACCAGCAGGACATCGGCGCAGAAATCACCGTCGTGATCTTCACGCACTTCTTTCATCCGTGCTTCGACCAGCATGTCCAGATTGATGTAGAAATCGCCGGGTAATTCTTCCAGGTGATCGCGCGCGTTCATCCGTACCATGGCTACATTGGGTGTGATGCAGATAAAGGCCATATCTCAGGTCTCCCTAACTCAGTTATTGTAATTAATGGAACAATCTTAGGGTAACCGCAAGGTTTTGAAATTGATATAAGGCATTAACTGCGCTGGCTGATGATGCAAACCAGCAACCGTGGGCAGTGTCAGGCGAGGGATCAGAGTTTGATCTTGAGATCGCTTTTGGGAATGCAGCAGCAGGGCAGGATTTCGTCGTCATCCAGCCATGCCATAGGCTCTTCGTGATAATGCACACTGCCTTCCAGTAACTGGGTACGGCAGCTGCCACAATAGCCTTCGCGGCACTGGTAATGCACTTCGATATTCTGTGCTTCCAGTGATTCCAGCAGGGTGTGCGCATTGCGGAAAGTGGCCTGGCGGCCATCTTCCAGAGCAACGGCGTAAGCCGGGCGGGGCATCCCTTCAAATTCAATCTGCGGCGTGGCATCCGGTTGTTCCGGATTGTGTTCGGGCAAAAAGAATTCGGTCTGAACGGGGGCAGGCTCGCCACTGTCCGGGATAACCGGCTCCAGCTCAAATGGCTGGTTGCCGGCATCTCCGGTCAGTTCGAAGTCATCAGTCTGTTCAGCAGGATGATCTTTGCGGTGTTTCAAAGCAGCAGACATCAGAGGTCGAAATCACCCAGGTCATCAGTGTTCACTTCACTGTCGATGGCGCCGACAAGGTAGGAACTGATTTCAGCTTCCTGAGGTGCAACCTGCACGTTATCACTGTTCAGCCAGGCGTTGATCCATGGCAGCGGATTGTTTTTGATGGTCGGGAAGATCTGCTCAAACCCCAGTGCCATGATGCGCTGGTTGGCAATGTATTCCACGTACTGACACAGAATGTCTTTGTTCAGACCAATCATGGAGCCGTCTTTGAACAGATATTCTGCCCAGTCCTTTTCCTGTTGTGCTGCTTCGCTGAAGATATTTACCACGTCGTCGCGGCACTCTTCGGCAATCTGGGCAAATTCCGGATCGTCTTTACCGCGCGCCATAATCTGCAGCATGTGCTGAGTACCGGTCAGGTGCAGCGCTTCATCACGGGCGATCAGTTTGATGATCTTGGCGTTACCTTCCATCTTGGCGCGTTCGGCGAAAGCGAACGAGCAGGCGAAGCTGACGTAGAAGCGGATGGCTTCGAGAACGTTCACCGATACCATGGTCAGATACAGGCGACGTTTCAGTTCATGCATGTTCACATCAATGGTTTTGCCATTAACGGTGTGTGTACCTTCGCCCAGCTGCTGGTAGTAGTTACTCAGCTCGATAAAGTCATCGTAATACTTAGTCACGGAAATCGCGCGGCGTACGATGTATTCGTTCTTGGTGATATCGTCGAAAATTTCGGCCGGGTTAGGCACGATGTTACGTACGATATGGGTGTAAGAACGGCTGTGGATGGTCTCACTGAATGACCAGGTTTCAATCCAGGTTTCCAGTTCCGGCAGCGATACCACAGGCAGCAGGGCGATGTTCGGAGAACGGCCCTGAACGGAATCCAGCAGGGTCTGATACTTCAGGTTGCTGATGAAAATATGCTTTTCATGTTCCGGCAGATCGATGTAATCCTTGCGGTCATTGGTCAGGTCGACCTCTTCCGGACGCCAGAAGAAAGACAGCTGCTTCTCGATCAGGCTTTCAAAAATCTTGTGTTTCTGAATATCGTAACGGGCAACGTTAACGTTCTCACCGAAAAACATCGGCTGAGCAAAAGTATCAAATTCGTTACGATTAAATGTGGTGTATGCCATACAGGTTCTATCTCAGCGCAGCGCCCGCCGAAGGCGCTGCAGGGTTTACGCTTAAATTTTACACGCGCCGCCGGCACAGTCGTCGTCTTCTTTCTGTATATCTTTCTGCGGATCTTCCATGCCATCGCGGGTGTTGTGATAGTACAGAGTCTTCACACCGTTTTTGTAGGCGGTGAGCAGATCTTTCAGCAGTTGCTGCATCGGTACCTTGCCGCCGAAACGGGTAGGGTCGTAGTTGGTGTTAGCGGAGATCGCCTGATCAACGAACTTCTGCATAATACCAACCAGCTGCAGGTAACCGTTGTTGTTCGGAATCTGCCACAGCAGCTCGTAATTGGACTTCAGTGTCTCGTAGTCCGGTACGACCTGTTTGAGAATGCCGTCTTTACTCTGCTTAACACTGATGTAACCGCGTGGTGGTTCGATACCGTTGGTGGCGTTGGAAATCTGCGATGAGGTTTCCGATGGCATCAGAGCAGACAGCGTGGAGTTACGCAGACCATGCTCAACAATACTCTTACGCAGCGCATCCCAATCGAGGTGCAGCGGTTCATCACAGAATTTATCAACTTCATGTTTGTAAGTATCAACCGGCATCACACCTTCTGAGTAGGTGGTGTCGGAGAAGGCTTCACAGGCGCCCTGTTCTTTGGCCAGCTCGTTAGACGCTTTCAGCAGGAAATACTGCATGGCTTCGAAGGTACGGTGAGTCAGGCCATTGGCTGAACCATCGGAATACTTCACGCCATTTTTGGCCAGATAGTAGGCGTAGTTGATCACACCCACACCCAGAGTACGACGCTTCAGGCTGGCTTTTTCTGCCGCCGGAACCGGGTAGTCCTGGTAGGTCAGCAGGCTGTCGAGAGCACGCACAATCAGATCGGCCAGCTCTTCGAAGTCGTCCAGCTGATCGATTTTGCCGAGGTTGAACGCAGCCAGTGTACACAGCGCGATTTCACCTTCGTCATCGTTGACGTCGTGCAGCGGTTTGGTCGGCAGGGCGATTTCCAGACACAGGTTGGACTGGCGCACCGGCGCTTTGTGCGGGTTGAACGGGCTGTGGGTATTACAGTGGTCCACGTTCTGAATGTAGATACGGCCGGTACTGGCGCGTTCCTGCATCATCATGGAGAACAGGTCCACCGCTTTCAGAGTTTTCTTGCGGATACCGTCCTGCTGTTCGTATTTCACGTACAGCTCTTCAAATTTTTCCTGATCTTCGAAGAAGGCGTCATACAGGCCTGGTACATCGGATGGCGAGAACAGGGTGATGCTGCCATTTTTGATCAGGCGTTCGTACATCAGCTTGTTGATCTGCACACCGTAGTCGAGGTGACGTACACGGTTTTCTTC
>NZ_DJIO01000151.1:0-32946 GCF_002433655.1 Thalassolituus sp. UBA6592
ACCTTCCTGATGTTTATGGAATACGCGCGTAACGCCGTGCGCATGGCGGCACTGATGAAGCAACGCTCCATCTTTGTTTACACCCACGACTCCATCGGTCTGGGTGAAGACGGCCCGACTCACCAGCCGGTTGAACAGGTAGCGAACCTGCGCAACACACCGAACCTGGAAACCTGGCGTCCATGTGACACCGTGGAAACTGCCACTGCGTGGAAAGCTGCCATCGAACGTAAAGACGGCCCAAGCGCCCTGATCTTCTCCCGTCAGGGCCTGCCGCATCAGGCCCGTGACGCTGAGCAGGTTGCTGCTGTAGCCCGTGGTGGTTACATCCTGAAGGACTCCGTTAACCCACAAACAGGCACCCCTGACGCCATCATCATCGCCACCGGTTCTGAAGTAGGCCTGGCGGTTGAAGCGGCTGACGCACTGGCTGGCAAGAAAAACATCCGTGTGGTGTCCATGCCGTGTGCAGAACTGTTCTGCAAACAGGGTGCGGAATACATGGAACAGGTTCTGCCTGCTGCCGTAACGGCCCGCGTTGCGGTTGAAGCGCTGCATAAAGATTACTGGTACAAGTTTGTTGGCTTAAACGGCAAAATCATCGGCATGGAAACCTTCGGTGAATCTGCACCGGCAGGTGAACTGTTCAAAGAGTTCGGCATCACTGCTGATGCTGTGGTTGAAGCGGTTAACAGCCTGGTTTGATCCCTTGTCAGATCACTGGTTAAGTCGCTGATTTTACCAACAGCCAAGATTGCCGGAACTTCGCCGTAACAGGCGGATTTCCGGCAATTTTATTTCTGCTTTAAGCTTTATTTTTTACCAATACCCACCAATACCCGGAATAGCCATGCTAAAAAAACATCAGCTCGAACTGTTAAGTCCCGCCCGTGATGTTGGCATCGCCAAAGAAGCGATTCTGCATGGTGCCGATGCGGTATACATTGGTGGTCCGGGTTTTGGCGCGCGCCATAACGCTGCCAACTCCGTTGCAGATATTGCAGGGCTGGTTGAGTTTGCCCGGCTGTTCCACGCCAAGGTATTCGTTACCTTAAATACCATTCTGCACGACGATGAAGTAGAGCCGGCACGCCAACTGATTCACCAGCTGTACGATGCCGGTATCGATGCCTTAATCGTGCAGGATATGGGTATTCTGGAAATGGATATTCCGCCAATTGAATTACACGCTTCTACCCAGTGTGATATCCGCCGCTTAGAAAAAGCGCAGTTTTTATCTCAGGCCGGTTTCTCGCAGATTGTATTAGCGCGGGAATTAAACCTGAGTGAAATTAAAGCAATCGCCGATACGGTTGATGCTGCAGTCGAGTTTTTTATTCACGGCGCATTGTGTGTGGCCTTCTCCGGCCAGTGCAATATCTCCCATGCTCAGACCGGGCGCAGCGCCAACCGCGGCGACTGCTCCCAGGCCTGTCGCCTGCCCTACACTTTAAAAGACGAAACCGGTGCAGTCATCGCTTACGATAAGCACCTGCTGTCGATGAAAGACAACAACCAGAGCAACAACCTTTCTGCTCTGGTCGATGCCGGTGTGCGCTCGTTTAAAATTGAAGGGCGTTATAAAGACGTCAGCTACGTTAAAAACATTACCGCCCACTATCGCCAGCTGCTGGATGAAATTCTGACTGAACGGCCAGAGCTGGCTCGTGCCTCCAGCGGTTACACTGAGCACTTCTTTGCTCCGAACCCGGATAAAACCTTCCACCGTGGTAGTACGGATTATTTCGTCAGCAAACGCAAAATGGATATCGGTGCTTTTGATTCACCGAAGTTCGTGGGTCTTCCTGTTGGAGAATTAATTGGCGTCAGTAAGGGACAAGACAAGCAGGATCTCACAGTACAGACGGATACAGAGCTGACCAACGGCGATGGCTTAAACGTATTGGTAAAACGCGAAGTCGTTGGCTTCCGCGTAAATAACGTATACCCGCTGGCCGACTTTGATCTGGAAGATGATAACGGCGACATGAAGCACGTCTGGCAGTACCGCGTTGTTGCCAATGAAATGCCGGAAGCATTAAAGAAGCTGCGTTTACCCGCCAGACTGAACCGCAACCTGGATCATAACTGGCAACAGGCACTGCTGAAAAAATCCGCAGAGCGCCGGGTATTAGTGAATTGGGATATTCACAGCTCACAGGAAGCGCTGATAGCCGAAGTTAAAAGCGAAGAAGGCATCAGCGTACGCGTAACCTTAAACGGCCCGTTTGAGGCCGCTAAAGACGCAGAAAAAGCACAGCAACAATTGCAGGATACTTTCTCTAAACTCGGCAACACTATTTACCACGCTGAACAGATCAACATTAATTCTGACGATAGTAACTCTGACGCTGATAACAGCGCATGGTTTATTCCCGGCTCGCAATTAAAGAACCTGCGTCGTGATGCCATAGAACAGTTAACCGTAGCGCGTATTGCACAATATCCGCGCGGTTCACGTAAAGCCGTCAGTGAGCCCGCTCCGGTTTACCCGGACAGCCAGCTGAGCTTCCTCGATAACGTGTACAACGAAAAGGCCCGCGCCTTCTACAAACGCTTTGGTGTGGAGCTGATTGAGCCTGCTTACGAAGCTCATGCGGAACAGGGCGATGTGCCGGTGATGATTACCAAACACTGCCTGCGCTTCTCCTTTAACCTGTGCCCGAAACAGGCCAAGGGGGTCACCGGTGTTATCACCAAAGTGAAAGATATGCAGCTGGTCAGTGATGGCGAAGTGCTGACGCTGAAATTCGATTGCAAGCCGTGCGAGATGCATGTGATTGGTCATATGCGTAACAACATCTTCAACAGCCCCCAACCGGGCAGCGTTGAAAGTGGGGTTGGATTTTATGATCCGGAGAAGCTGATTGCCGTGAGCCGGGATTAATTGCGGTATTTTTCAGTTACCCACCAATTGATGGGGAACGCGCTCCTGCAATAATTCGCCGATCCGAATCATTGCCGGGTGCGTAATGCGCACCAATAACCTTAATGATCTGCATCGTCCGGCTGCACCGGATTCGCGGCTGAAGCCGCTCCTACAGTAATTCGCCGATCCGAATCATTGCAGAGTGCGTGATGCACACCAATATCGTTGATGCGCGTTATATTCTTGCAACACCTATGGTGGGCGGAGCCCACCCTACGGATCTCTCCAAATTTAAACCGCATTTTAATTAAATAACTGGGTTTTCGTAGGGTGGGCTCCGCCCACCAATATTCGTAATATCCGATCCGCAACGTCCGGCTGCGCCGGATTCGCGGCTGAAGCCGCTCCTACAATAAATACCCTATTCACAAACATCGCGGCTGAAGCCGCTCCTACAGAACCGCTCCTACAGAACCGCTCCTACAGCCCCCTACAAAAACCATGCGCATTGATCCTGTTCTGATGATTTTGTATTACCAGAATCCCCATTCAACTCGTTCCACCAATACAAACTCCAACCACGAATAGTCAATATATGCCCTACAACGGCACTCTGTTATTCCCGTCACATTTTGCTGAATTCCCGCGTATCTGCGCCACATTCACCCTTCGGGGTGAAGAATCTTACCTTGTGGTAAAGCGAAAATAGCTTCGGTTTCAGAACTCCCATATAAACGCATGGAGCATTTATGCAACTCAGTAAAATTTTTCTGGCGCTGATGGCGTCTTCGACTCTGGTATTAACCGGATGTGGTGGTGGTGGCGGTTCATCATCCGGCAGCGACACCGAAAACCCAGGCACGCCATCCGGTGGTGACAACAACTCCGGCGGTGACGACAGTGGTGATAACACTTCAGGCGATGGCGGCAATACGCAGCAAGCCAGCTGGTCCACACCGACAGAACTGGAAGATGGCTCTGTTACCGTATCCAAACTGATGGTCGGCGGTAGCGCTAACAAACCGATGATGGCCTATAGCAAAGGCAACAGGCTCTATATTCGCGAGTTCGACGGCAGCAACTGGAGTGACGCTCAAAGTATCACTTCCTACAATGGTACCCACGATATCAGCTGGGCATTCAATGCCAATGGTAAGGCCGTGCTGGCCCTGGAAAACAACGCCACGAATGGAGCCACAGGCCTCACAGAATGCCGCCTGGATTACATCCGCTACAATGGCACTCAATGGGGTAGCTACATCCGTGCACGCCATCTGATCAATCCAAATAATAACTACACCTGCCACAACGTCGATGACCTGAAAATCGCACTGTCAGATGACGACAGCGTTGCCCTGACCTGGAACCGCGGCGACCTTACTGCTAACACAGGCCGCGTTCAGGGCTGTGACAGCACAGATACCTGTGTGACCGATGCAGAACTGTCTCCGCAGACACTGGGCAGCGACTACAAAGCCGTTGCCCTGGGTATGGGCAACGATGGTGAAGGCTACATTCTGAAAATGGAAACCAGTAATTTTGCCTCCAATGCATCCGGGGTTTTTGCCACCGGCTTCTCCGATGGCTACATAGGTTCGTCCACGAGTATCGGTGTATCAAACCACTCTCGATTGGCACGGGTTGCAGTTAACGATGCCACCCACGCACTGGCGCTGTTCAACGACAACAACACACTGCAGGCGCGCTTCAACAACGGTTCAGGCTTTGCGACCAGTGTTGAGTTAGATGACGACCTTGCCGGTGCGAACTACGAGGCTACGCTAGAGGCTTATCTCAGTACCGGCGCAGACTACGGTTTAAGCCTGTGGGTAAATAACTGGACTGATCTGAAAACCAATATTTCAGATGCCGGTTCATTCAGTGCAAGCTCAACAGAACACCCACAGGACAATGATGTAATCCAATCCGTTACCGGTGCCATTAACGATAATGGTAAAGCGGTTATCGTCTGGTTTGGCTATGACCTGGATATGACAAGCGGAATCCCATACGACGGTACCTTATACGCTCGCTTCTACGATGGCAGCGCCTGGCTGGATGTCCAGACCATCGACAGCGATATCGATGTAGCATCGTTCCTCTCGGTTAAAGGTGGTCTGGGTGTTTATCTGGATAATTCTGATGACGTAACGGTTGTTTATAACGCCTACAAAGATACGCAATTAACGACTGAACCTAAAACGTTTTATACACGCCGGGTAATCGATTGATTATCTACTGTAAAAACTGAAAACATCAGGCACTGATACAGTGCCTGTCAGGTACATAGCCTGACTTTTTTAAGAGGTATTAAGGATAATATCTCGGTATGGATACCTCTTAGCATGGATGCTTCTCTCTGAATAATAAAAAATCCACTGAAATTCAGCGGCTTTTTTAATGAAAAATATTCCAATTTTTAAAAACCTCATAATTAAAATTAATTTCACCCATCAGGGTGAAGATTTAATTTCCTCAGGAACGAAAATAGCAAACAGGGCTAATCAACAAAAAACATGGAGAGATTATGAAATTCGACAACCTTCTGCTGACGCTTCTTGCGTCTTCGACTCTGGTATTAACTGGCTGCGGTGGCGGCTCGTCCTCGGGCGGATCATCTTCCGGTGATTTACCGGACACCAACAATACACCTGTCGACCCGACACCAGGTGACAGCACTGGTGATTCCGGAAGCAATGATGGCGACAACTCCTCGGGTGACAGCAGCACAGATGATGACAGCAGCACAGATGATGACAGCAGCACCAGCCTGCCACAGACCAGCTGGTCAACACCGGAATCCCTGGCCGATGGTTCTGTAACCGTTAACAATCTGCATCTCAGTGGGGCAGCAAATAAACCAATACTTTTATACACCAATGGTGATCAATTGCTGGCCCGCGAATTTGATGGCAGCAACTGGAATTCCGGTACCCTGTTCGGTAGTTATATCAACGTCAGCAATACAACGATGGCCACCAATGCTAATGGTAAAGCTGTGGTGGCGGATACCTATATGGATACCAACTACTGGACTCAGTATACTGAGTGCCACATCCGTTATTTCCGCTATGACGGAACAAACTGGCTCGGCTACCATTCCAAAGCCCGTTCCTTGAGACAATCCGGCGCCAACTATAGCTGCAACAACATAGATAATCTGCTTGTGGATCTGTCAGACGACGGCCGGGTTTCTCTGTCTTTCTGGCGCGCTGATGATAATACTGGCCGACTGCAGTCATGTAACGGTTCAGATAGTTGTCTTAACCCTGCCCTGAATCCGGCGATCTCGTTCGGTGCTAAAGAGATCGTCGCCCTGGGATCGGCGAATGATGGTGACAGTCAGATTCTTTTACTCGACTCAGATGACGCCAGCTCTTTCAGCTCAAGCCTCTATATGTCGACATTAACGGACGGTGTTCCGGGTTCACAGCGCGTTCTTGCTGGCTCGTCGGGTGCCACAGGTACAGGCGCAGCAACCATGGCTGTCAACGATGCCAACCATGCTCTGGTGTTGCACATCGATGGCAATACTCTGGAGAGCAGTTTTAATAATGGCGCCGGTTTTGCTGCCTCGGTCAACCTGGATACTAATCTTTCAGCTTCTGCCCCCATCCGCAATTACCTGAGTTCCGGTGCGGACTACGGTCTGAGCATCTGGGAGAAAAGTAACTCGCTGTTCACCAGTATTTCAGATGCCGGTTCTTTTGGCAGCGCCACTCAAAGCACAAACAGCCAAAGCTACATTACCGGAGCTACAGGCACCATCAACGATAATGGCAAAGCTGTTAAAGTCTGGGTAGGTTACGATGATGCTCCCGCAGGAAGCTCTGTCAGCACCGGCACCTTATACTCACGTTTTTATGATGGCAGCCAATGGCTGGCTGTACAGACCATCGACACTGGCATCAACGTAGAAAATCATCAGATCATAAAAGGCGGCCTTGGCGTTTATCTGGATAACTCTGATGATGTTACCGTTGCCTACACTGCTTATAAAGACGGCCAGGCAAACAACGAACCACAGCTGTTTTTCTCGCGTCGGGTGATTGACTGAATCAGGACAAGAACCTTAAAAATCAGGAGCTGACGCAGCTCCTGCCAGACGGTTCGCCTGACTTTTTTAAGAGGTATTAAGGATAATATTTCGGTATGGATACCTCTTAGCATAGATGTTTCTCTCTGAATAATAAAAAAGCCGATGAAATTAAGCGGCTTTTTTATTGAAAAATATTCCAATTTCTAAAAACTTCATAATTAAAATAAATTTCACCCATCCGGGTGAAGATTTAATTTCCTCATGAACGAAAATAACAAAAAGGGCCAATCAACAATAAACATGGAGAGATTATGAAATTCCACAACATTCTGCTGACACTTCTTGCGTCTTCGACTATTGTATTAACCGGCTGCGGTGGCGGCTCTTCCTCAGGCGGATCATCTTCCGGTGATTTACCGGATACCAACAATACACCTGTCGACCCGGCACCAGGCGACAGCACTGGTGATTCCGGAAGCAATGATGGCGACAACGGCGGTACTGATGATTCAAATGATGATGCGGTTCTGGATCCTCAGGTGTCTGATCAGAGCTGGAGCGCCGGCGATGATGAAATGATCGATATGATCTGGCCTTACGCTGACATTGAGAGCGAAGCGCCTTTGTATTTGCTTAAACACACCAGTAGTGGCGCGAAAATCATGAAAGGTAAACCGGCCACATCAACAGAAAGTGCCGAAGATTTTGCTGAAGTACTGTCCTTCACGGGTAATACAGTAGGTGCTATCGAAGCTTATCGCTTTATTGATGCCAACGGTCAGCCAGACAGATTAATTTATACCTGCGATAACAGCTCCGGTACTTCCAGCATTAATATTTATAAAGAATCGGATTTCGGCGCAACACCTGCGTCTTTACCTCTTTATAATTACTATCCGCTAGGTGCTGCTAACGTACGCTGGGACATCTCCAACTGTGACTCATTATCAATTGGCGCAGCCACCGTTAGTACATCCGGATTTTCAGTGACATTGATTGTCGGCGGTATCGGAGGTGAGCAGATTACAACGGCCAACTTCTATCAGGTCGCTAAGGCGGAAATCGCTTTTAACATTAATGCGGGCGGAAGCATTACCACTGGAACCTACGCGGGCCTGCCAACACGAATCAACAAATACGATGCGAACAACAACGACATACAGGCGGTACACGCCTTAGATGGTAATTCAGCTATTGTTGCTTTTACAGCTCCGGCAAATAGTCAGAACCGGGTTCACCTGACACGGGACGCTGGCAGCGATATCAACCTTGTTATCAGCGGTGAGAATAAATTCGATGGCACGACCAGCCTGTGGGATGTGAAGGATATTCATGTGTGGAAAAAATCCGCTACCGATGCCCGTGTGTACATGACATCACCTGCCGGTGGCTCATTTCTTATAAGCTATAACCCGACAAATTTAACCAAGAACGGTGACCATACATTTACCTCGGGTGATATTCAGCACTGTGGCGATGTGATTACCGGCTTCCGTAGCCCTGCAACCAGCGGCACACTCTGGTGTCAGGACAGTACTGACGCTGCTGAAATCCTGGAATTCACCGCACCGGATATGCCGGCTCTGTAACCGGTTACGACATAAAAACCGGAATAAAGACTGGAAAGAAAAAAGGCGATGATTTCATCGCCTTTTTTATTTGCTTGCAATGAGCGGGAAAAACTGAAGATTAATTCCTGTATTTCAGTCATTGCAGTCCGCCATGGTGGGCAAGCCCACCAATACCCGCAATGATCCGTAATGTCCGGCTTCGCCGGATTCGCGGCTGAAGCCGCTCCTACAATTAAATCTACGCCCCGAATCATTGTAGTGTGTGCAATGCGCACCAAGAAACGTAATGATCCGGCAACGCCGGATTCTCGGGTGACCCCACTCCTACAATGAATCGCCGTAATTGGAATCACAGGTTTGTTGTGGGAGGTGCTTCAGCTCCGATGGCCGCAGGCCTATTCTGTTTTTCGCGGCTGAAGCCGCTCCTACAAAAGCACTGCAGTCCATTGCACACCTTCGCGGCTAAAGCCGCTCCTACAAATACACCGTAGTCAATTACACATCTTCGCGGCTGGACCCGCCCATACAATTCAATCTGCGATCTGAATCATTGCAGGGCGCGCAATGCGCACCAAGAACCGTAATGATCCGGCACGCCGGATTCGTGGGTGAACCCACTCCTACAATGAATCGCCGTAATTGGAATCACAGGTTTGTTGTAGGAGGTGCTTTAGCTCCGATGGCCGCAGGCCTATTCTGTTTTTCGCGGCTGAAGCCACTCCTACAAAAGCACTGCAGTCCATTGCACACCTTCGCGGCTGAAGCCGCTCCTACAAATACACTGCAGCCCATTCCACATCTTCGCGCTGGACCCGCCCCTACAATTCAATCTGCGATCCGAATCATTGCAGGGCGCGCCAGGCTACCTGCCTATTTACTTACTTCTGCGCCTGCAACCAACCCAGCAGCTGAGCGCGTTCATCGTCTGTCATAGCGGTGATGTTACCCAGCGGCATATAGTTGGTCTGCAGTGCGCTGATCATACGATCTTTGTACTGCAGCAGATGTGCTTCATCTTCCAGCATGATCCCCGCCGGTGCGGTTTTAAACATATCGCTGGTCGGTGCAGCTGCATGGCATTCTGCACAACGCAGGTGGGTGATATGCAGTGCCTGATCTGTGTTGATGACGCTGCCTGTGGTCGCCACGGGTTTTGGTGCCATCCATACCGCCAGACCAATGGTCAGCAGCAACGCCACAATCAGATAGCCCGGTTTAGTGCCTGCGCCCTGAGTTTTCAGGTTAAGGAAGTGACGGATCAGACCCGTGATAACACCAATCGCTGCCAGCACCAGCCAGGCATTCTCATGACCATAGGTCATTGGGTAGTGGTTACTGATCATAATAAAGACCAGTGGCAGGGTCAGATAGTTATTGTGTGTTGAGCGCAGTTTGGCCATTAAGGCAAAACGCGCTTCCGGCGGCACACCAGCTTCTACCGCACGCACTAATTCGCGCTGCGACGGCATAATACCGAGGAATACGTTACCGGCCATAATGCTGCCGATTAATGCACCAACATGAATATAGGCCGCACGGTCAGCAAACAGCTGATCTGCCAGCCAGGCGGCAAATACCAGAATCACAAACAGAACGATGGCAAAGCCTTTGTTGCTGTTACGCAGTGGTGATTTGAGCAGAATTTCATAAATCGCAAAGCCACCAGCCAGATACAGCAGACTGGTACCGATAGCGGCCATCTGGCTGAAATCGACTTTAGCAGGATCAATCAGATACTGGTTCGCACCCCAGTAATACATCACTGTCAGCAGTGAGAAACCGGTCAGCCAGGTGGTATAAGCTTCCCACTTAAACCAGTGCAGATTGGCTGGCATGGCCTGTGGCCCGAGTTTGTATTTCACTACCTCATAAAAACCACCACCATGAATGGCAGATAACTGGCCTTTAATGCCTTTGGCTTCGTTTTCTGCTGATGGTTTTTCCAGGCTCAGGTCGAGCCAGACGAAATAAAATGAAGCACCAATCCAGGCGATGCCCGCCAGCACATGGAACCAGCGTAAAAACAGATTCAGCCAGTCAAAAATATAACCTTCCATTAATGGGCCCCCGCCAATTTGGATTTATCCTGTTGCTTGCTCCAGACCTGCTGGCCAGCCACAAAGGTTTCGCTTACCGCCCGGTCATCGCCAAGGATCATCAGGCTGAACAGAGTTTCGTCGATGTCTTTACAGATCGACTGGCGACGTTTCATCAGATCGGTACCGGCCAGATCGAAGACCACAAAATCTGCTTCTTTACCCGCTTCAAAGTTACCGATTTTATCGTCCAGTGACAGCGCTTTGGCATTACCCAGCGTCATCATATAAAACGCCCGCTGCGCGGATAAATTACTGCCGCGCAGCTGACAGACTTTGTAGGCTTCATTCATGGTCTGCAGCATCGAGAAACTGGTACCACCGCCAACGTCTGTTGCCACGCTGACTTCCACCGCTGCCGGCTGGTCATCCAGTTTGAATAAACCGCTGCCGATAAACAGGTTAGAGGTCGGACAGAAAGAAATTTTACTGCCGCTTTCATTCATACGGCGGTAGTCGTCATCTTCCAGATAAATGCAGTGAGCAAAAATACTGCGCTCACCCAGCAGGCCATACTGATCGTAAACATCCAGGTAGCTTTTGCTCTGCGGGAACAGCTCCTGCACAAAGGCCACTTCGTCTTTGTTTTCTGCCAGATGGGTCTGCATATACACACCCGGATTGTCTGCCAGCAGTTTACCGGCAGCAGCTAACTGTTCCGGCGTGGAGGTGATGGCAAAACGTGGCGTAATGGCATACAGCTGGCGGCCTTTACCATGCCAGCTGTCGATCAGTGCCTGAGTATCGGCAACGGATGACTCCACGGTATCGCACAGATCTTCCGGTGCGTTACGGTCCATCATCACTTTGCCGCAGATCATACGGGTATTGCGCTTTTCACTGGCATTAAAGAACGCATCCACTGAGCCTTTATGCACAGTGCCGAATACCAGCGCGGTGGTAGTACCGTTCTTCAGCAGTTCGTTGAGGAAAAACTCAGCCGTTTCTTCTGCCACTTCCGGATTGGCAAACGCCAGTTCGGTCGGAAAGGTATAGTTATTCAGCCAATCCAGCAGCTGTGTGCCGTAAGAGGCGATCACATCGACCTGAGGATAGTGAATATGAGTATCGATCAGACCCGGCATAATCAGGGAATTCTGATAGCTGGTAATATCCAGACCTTTGAACTGCTGCAGCATTTCATCGGCTTTGCCACAGGCCTGAACGGTGCCGGATTCGGTATCCACAACCAGAATACCGTCATCAAAATAACAGGGGGTATTTTCGTCAAGGTAGTGCAATACCCGCCCGTGATAACCTTTTAATGTCATAAGCCGCTCACATTGAAATATCTATCTGCCAGTCATCCGGAAAGAAGAACTCTTCCAGATTATTGCCCGGGCCCATACGGTCGACGATCCAGAAATCGCTGACTTTATTGATTGCCAGTAACGGGTGATGCCAGCAGTTTGCCGGATAATTCACACCTTCACCCTGCGCCACAAACAACTTAAACGTGGCCGGATCCGGTTCTTCTTTGCCATTAACCTCATGACTGAGGCACACCAGCACCAGATACGGTTCGTCTGAAGCCGGCAGAAACGCCTGACTGCCCAGAGGATGACGTTCCATCATTCTGATGTTCATCGGCAGTGTGCGTGGCTGGCCACGGAAAATACTGAGTATGCCCTGCCCCTGCTGTTCATCAGGGCCAACGGTCACATTACCCAGACGGTGATAACGCTCGGTATTACCGTCGTTAATCATGATCGGCGTGTTATGTGCGCTGATCAGCTCGCCATAAGGCGCAAAATTTTCAGCGCTGATCACTTCCGGAGTCAGAGTTAATTTCATACTCAGGAACCCCGGTAAGTGGAAAAGCTGTTCGCTGCCAACAACAGCGGAATATGGTAATGCTCATCCGGTGCGTCAATTTCAAACAGCAGCTCTACCTGCGGATACAGAGTTTTAATGCCCTGCGCGGCGTAGTAGCTGCCAGTAGCGAATTCAACTTTGTACAGGCCGGCTTCACGCTTCTGATCGCCTAACCAGTCGGTGATACGACCATCGTCGTTGGTTTTTGCCGCCGCCATCAACTGCCAGTCAGGTGCACTGACGTCACCGCTGGCAGATTTAAACAGACGCACTTCAACATCCACCGCCGGACGGCCACGCTGACTATCCAGAATGTGAGTTGTAATAACGCTCTTAGTCATACCGCCTCCTACTGTGCCAGGCCGAGAATTTTCTTAATCCGCAGATCGGTAATCATCATCTGATTTTCTGCGGCATTACGGATTTCCTGCTCACGGCTATTAGGAAGACGCTGCTGCAGTAAATCCAGCATCTGCGCTGCGGATTTACCGGTAGCAAAGACAATAAAGATAAAGCCAAATTTCTCTTCATAGTCGGTATTGCCCTGCGCCAACGCCTGCAATACATCTTCCGCCGCTTCCTGAGCACCGCTCTGCTCGTTAGCTGCAATGGCTTTGGTATTGGCGTATTTTGCGCGCAGTGAATCCACATCACCGATTTTCGGGTGGGCGGTAAAGGCCTGCAGAAAATCAGGCTCTTCCATGGTCCACCAGAATTCATCGGCTTTTTTCAGCAGCTCATCAACGGACGCATAAGGGCGTCCGTTAACTATTTTTTCTACCCAGCGTTCTGCCGCACAGCAGCTGGTGAAGGTCTCTGTGGCTTTTTCCGCTGAAAGATTATTCAGTTCGTCGAGTGTCATAGTTACCTTTCCCCTGAACGCTTACTTGAGAAAACCGAACACACGCAGACGGCTGATACCACCATCCGGGAACATGTTCAGCTTAATATGGGTAAAGGTCTGATCGCCGCTGAGCACTTCATCTTTGTAGAAATGTTCAGCATCGGCCGTCAGCTTGTGGCGTTCGGTGATTGGCTGCCAGTCGGCATTTTCATCCGGGTGCTGACCTTCCGGCATGGTAATGCCCATCAGCGAGAAGCTTTCCGGGAAGTTACCTTTAAAGTGCGCGGTATCGACGACGATTTTTTTCACGCTGCCGGTACCGGCCAGTTTGACAATAATCCAGTCGCATTCGCGGCCACCACGACGACGTTTGGTTTCCCAGCCATCCCCCATGTTTACGCCACGGTCCGGCATAATCAGGTTGGTCATGGAGCTGAAGAACATATCGCTGCACTGAATCGGGCGCGCACCGTTTTTAACGAACGCCAGATCCACAGGCTCACCCGGCAGGAACCAGTCCGGGTCCATTACCGCTTCACCATAAACACGCAGACGGGCGACACCACCGTCCGGGAAAATATTCAGACGCAGATGTGTCCAAACGCCTTCGGATGCACAATCAATAAAGTTATTGCTGTCCGGCTGAACGTCCTGCTGTGGAATAATCATGGTCCACTCAGTGTTTTCGTCCGGTGCGGTTTTGCTGTTACAGGCTTCAATGGATACCTGCTTAGGCGCGTTACCGGCAAAGTGCGTAGTGTTGACGTTAAAGCCTTTGATACGGCCCTGGGCACCCAGCTTGAGTACCGCCCAGTCGTAACCAACAACACGCTTACGGCGGCTTTCCCAGCCATCCATCCATTTACCGCGATCGGTGTATTTGTCGGCGATAAATACCGGTGCTTCCGGTTTAATCAGGTTTTCCATTTCAGCGAAGAAATCATCGCTGCATGCCAGTACCTGACCGCCCAGCTTACGGCCCGCCAGATCGACCCACTCGGTGTATGGATGTTGTTCTTTGTTGTGCATAGTTGTTCTCTTAATTTTTTTCCGTCAGCGCGGCAGCAGAGTCTGCCGTCTGATGTGCATTGTTTGTTGCCTGCTCTGTCGCCTCAAAGCCATGTTTGAGCTGGCGCCAGTTCAGGCCTTTTCTTCTTGCTGCACTGGCGTCCGCAGCCGACGTTGCCGATGATTCCGCCGTGTGACGGGCGAGCAGCTGAGCTGCAATGGAGACGGCAACCTCCATAGGTAACTTGCCACCCACCTCAGGAATGCCGATCGGCATGGTAAGGCGGGCAAATTCTGCCTCAGTAAAGCCTGCATGTGTGAGGCGCATGGTGAAACGTTCTGTCTTGGTAGCGGAACCGATACAACCGGTAAAACGGAAGTCATCGCGTTGCAGCGCTGCCTGCAGTAAATCGTAGTCCAGCTGATGATTATGAGTAAGAATAATCAGCTCACTGCCCGCGGGCAGGCGGGCAATAATATCCACCGGATTGTCCATTAACTGACAATCGATATTAGCGGCCAGATCGGCAGCATCCGGAAACTGGTCGGCGCGATTGTCCACCCAAATCACCGGCTGAGGTAATCCGCCGAGAATCTGCATCAAAGCTTTTGCCACGTGCCCGGCACCAAACACCACAATCGGCTGCTGCGCCAGACAGAAGACTTCCAGCAGCACAGACACACTGCCGCCGCAGCACTGTCCGGCTTTGGCCGCCAGCGGAATTTTCTCAATCTGTTGCAGTGAGTGCTGGCTGCCGGCGTTATCCAGCAGCAGCTGACGGGCTTTATTGACCAGCTGAAATTCCAGCTGGCCGCCGCCTAAGGTGTCGAACTGATCGTCCGCCGTAATCACCATTTTGGCACCGGGATCACGCGGCACCGAACCGGCACTGCCCATGACCGTGGCAATCACATAGGACTGCCCTTTCTGTTGGCATTGGTTAATGGCTTCAAACCAGCGGACAAATTTCATCGCAGCAATTCCTCTGTCGTTGTCAGTCAGACCCTGTTATTCCGCTGCCTGGCAAGCCATTACAGCATTCAGGATGCGCTCCGGTGTGGCCGGGGTATCCAGCTGCGGGCTGACTTTATAGTCGCTCACACTGGCCACGGCATCACGCAACGCACAGAACACGGCGATGCCATGCATCAGTGGAGGCTCACCCACTGCTTTGGAATGGTAAATGGTGTCCGCTGCCGCAGGACGGTCAAACAGCTCGACGTTAAAGACTTCAGGAATATCCACCGAGGTCGGGATTTTGTAAGTCGCCGCAGACGCGGAAGACAGACGGCCCTGGTTATCCCACAGCAGTTCTTCACTGGTCAGCCAGCCGGTACCCTGTACAAACGCACCTTCCACCTGGCCGATATCAATGGCCGGGTTCAGTGAATTACCCACGTCATGCAGAATGTCCGCGCGCAGGATTTTGTATTCACCGGTTAAGGTATCAATTTCCACTTCAGCGCAGGTCGCACCGAAGGCGTAATACAGGAATGGTTTACCGCGCTCCGCTTTCGGATCGTAATGAATTTCCGGTGTTTTATAGAAACCTGTGGTCGACAGCGACACACGGTTTACATAAGCCAGATTGACAAACTCAGCGAAGGATACCCAGTCTTCCTGGCCATCATCACCGGTCACCACGATGTGGTTATTTTCAAAACGGACGGCGTCGCCTGCGACTTTAAAGTAATCCACAGCAAAATCGACCAGACGTTTCTTCAGCGTAATACAGGCATTCTGTGCTGCTTTACCGTTGAGGTCGGTACCGGAAGATGCCGCCGTTGCCGAGGTGTTCGGCACCTTATCTGTGGTGGTGGCACTGACGCGCACCATATCCACATCCACAGCAAATTCATTGGCAACAACCTGAGCCACTTTGGTGTACAGGCCCTGACCCATTTCCGTACCACCGTGGTTCAGGTGAATGGAACCGTCGGTGTAAATATGTACCAGCGCACCGGCCTGGTTGAGGAAGGTGGTGGTAAAAGAAATACCAAAACGTACCGGCGTTAATGCCAGACCTCGTTTTTTCCACGGGCTGGTTTTATTGAACGCTGCGATGTCTTCACGGCGTTTACGGTAGTCGCAGTTGTTCTCCAGCGTTTCGATCAGTTCCGGCAGATAAAAATCTTCGATCGGCTGACCGTAATGGGTCTGCTCACCTTCTTTGTAGTAATTCAGTTTACGTACATCGAGCGGATCTTTACCCACTTTGCGGGCAATATCATCCAGCATGCATTCCGCCAGAATCATCCCCTGCGGACCACCAAAACCACGGAACGCCGTGTTGGATACCGTGTTGGTACGACAGCGGTGACCAATCACCCGGCAGTCGTGCAGGTTGTAAGCGTTATCGACGTGGAACATGGCGCGGTCGGTAATGGAGTCTGACAGGTCAGCGGAATAACCACAGAAGCTGGCCAGCTCAATATCGGCACCCTGAATACGGCCTTCATCATCAAAACCGATTTTAAAGCGGTTAAGGAAATCGTGGCGTTTACCGGTCAGTACCATATCGTCCTGACGGTCGAGACGCATTTTCACCGGACGGTTCAGGCGTGTGGCAAACACCGCCGCCAGACAGGCCCACTGCGCTGCCTGAGTTTCTTTGCCGCCAAAACCACCACCCATACGGCGTACTTCTGCCTGCACGTGGTTGATCGGCACATCCAGAACTTCCGCCACCAGCTTCTGCACTTCCGACGGATGCTGGGTAGAACACAGCACTTTCATGCTGCCATCTTCACCCGGAATGGCGTAGCTGATCTGAGTTTCCAGATAAAACTGCTCCTGGCCGCGCACATACATCTCGCCGGACAGGGTATTGGCTGCAGCACTAAGTGCATTCTCGACGTCACCTTCCACCATGGTGTGGGTCGGGTTCACGAACGAATCGCGCTTAAGTGCTTCTTTTACAGAAAGAATCGGTTCTTCCTGCTGGTATTCAACCACGGCAGCATTCACTGCGCGTTTGGCCTGATCAAAGGTTTCGGCCACCACAGCAAAAATTGCCTGGCCGTAAAAATCCACGCGGCCATTGGCGAGAATCAGATCACCGGTAAAAGCCGGACTGATATCAATATCGCCGGGCACGTCATCAACGGTGATCACATCGACCACACCTGGGGATGCCCACACACCGGACAGATCCAGTTTGGTAATCAGACCGCAGTTAATGGTGCTTTTGCCCGCTACAGCATGCAGGGTTCCGGCAATTTCCGGTACGTCGTCGATATAGACTGCAGTACCTAATACGTGTTTTTCGGCACTTTCGTGGGCCAGTTCTTTACCGGATTTACCTTTAGGCGGACGCTGACGGCGCTGTTCCCAGGGAGTGACTTTTGACGATGTAAAACTCATGCGGCATCTCCCTTCTGATTCATCTCAATAAAGGCTTTGGTTAACAGGTTTTTGGTCACCTGAATGCGATAGGTATCCGATGCGCGTACATCAGAAATTGGCTGGTAATCTTCGCCAATGCATTCAGCCGCCTGGGTAAAGGTATCCAGCGTGAATGGCTTACCGCTTAAGGCGGCGCTGGTTTTCTCACCGATTAACGGCGTTGCGGCCATACCACCACAGGCCAGACGGGCAGTTTCAATCACACCGTCGGTAATCTTCAGATACAGAGCAAACATCACGGCAGAAATATCATCGTCGTAACGCTTACTGATTTTATAAGTGATCAGAGTTTCTTCTGCGCTGAGCTGACTCAGCTTAATGCCGCGCAGGTATTCACCCGGCTGCATCACAGTCTGTTTATAGCCCAGATAAAAATCTTTTACCGGGACTTCACGGCGCCCGTTTATGCCGTCGATTTCCAACGTCGCTGCAAGAGCTAAAAAAACGGGCGGGGTATCACCAATCGGCGAAGCGTTGGCGATATTCCCGCCCAAAGTGCCCATATTGCGGATCTGGCGCGAGCCGATCCGGTGCAATAGCTGAGCAAACGAAGGAAAAGGTTCAGCAAGCTCAGTTTCAGCCTGACTGAATGTGACACAGGCGCCCAGCCAAAGCGGGTCGCCCATATCCTGGCCACGGGTACATGCGGCCAGTTCGGGGATGCGGTTGACACAGATAATGGTGTCAAACTGCGCAAAACGTTGGGTTACTTCCAGGCCGATATCCGTACCGCCCGCCCACAGGCGTGCATGCGGATAAGCCTTAAGCAGCGCTTTCAGCTGCTCTTCGGTGTATGGCATAAACAGACGGCGGCCATCTTTATATTGCAGAGGCTCAGGGCTGTTCGTCGCAGTGTCAGGATCAAAGGTCTGCACACCGGCGCGGGCAGAAATCTCAGCGACGTCGACTTTTGGCAGCTCTGCCATCTTTTTCGCCGCATCAATGATCGGGCGGTAGCCAGTACAGCGGCACAGGTTACCGGACAGTGCTGCATGAATTTCTTGGTCAGTCAGCGCCTGCTTTTCATTAATGCAGGCGTTCTGATACAGGTTGGCCATGGACATAATAAAGCCCGGCGTGCAGAAGCCACACTGGGAGCCGTGAGTCTCAACCATGGCCTGTTGCGCAGGATGCAGAGCACCTGGCTTACCAATACCGGACGGTGTCAGCAGGTAGCGGTTATGCAGGTTGGCCATCAGCGCAATACAGGCATTCAGGGTACGGTATTCAATACCGTGCTCCGTCATTTCCCCCAGCATTACGGTGCATGCACCACAATCACCAGCGGCACAGCCTTCTTTTACGTCAAATTGCCCCACTTCGGTGCGCAAATATTTTAGAATGGTACACGCTGGATCAATATCTGCGTTTTCAATCCAGCGCCCATTTAAGTTAAATCTGATCACGGTAACACCTGTTTTCTGGCTAGATGCGGCTGCCCCTGCTGCCCTGAAGGCCAGCAGCGCCAACGCTTTAGTTAGTGTTGGGATTTTTCTGTGGGGAGAACTTGCAAATTCCTGACCAACTGGTCAAGCATACTATAAAAGTTGTTATTTTGCGCAGATATTGCAGCTGGCAAGCTAATTGCTAACAATTCGACCAAGTGGTCAGCTTTTACAGGGTAGTGCCTCACGCAGGTGAGCACACCGCTACGACTGAGGATTCCAAGTGACATTACAAACACCCACCGAGCGCCTGCTGCTGAGCGGTATCACCAAGGAGTATCCGGGCTGTCGTGCCAACGACGCCATTGATCTCCGCGTGAACGCCGGCGAAACCCATGCGCTGCTCGGCGAGAATGGTGCCGGTAAGAGCACCCTGATGAAAATCATCTATGGCGTTGTGCGTCCGGATGCCGGCACCATCTGCTGGCAAGGTAAAGAAGTTCAGATTACCGGTCCGGCCCATGCCCGTCAGTTAGGCATTGGCATGGTATTCCAGCACTTCTCGCTGTTTGAAACCCTGACCGTTGCTGAAAACATCGCACTCAGTCTGCCACCCGCGGAAAGTAAGGATATGGAAGCGCTGAGCAAGCGTATCCGTGAAATTTCCGAACATTACGGTATGGCACTGGATCCTGACCGCCACGTGCACACTCTGTCTGTGGGCGCGCAACAACGTGTGGAAATCGTGCGCTGCCTGCTGCAGGACATCAAACTGCTGATTCTCGATGAGCCAACCTCAGTGCTCACCCCGCAGGAAGTAAAAGAGCTGTTCCGTACCCTGAAGACTCTCGCCTCTGAGGGTGTTTCTATTCTGTTTATTTCCCACAAGCTCGATGAAGTGACCGAGCTGTGTAACGCTGCGACCATTCTGCGTAACGGTAAAGTCACCGGCAGCTGTAATCCTCAGGAAGTTACCGGCGAAGATATCGCCCGTATGATGGTGGGTGACGACACCCCACTGAATCAGGATTATGAAAAGTCCGAAGGTGGTGATGTCTCTCTGGCGATCAACGCCCTGACATTTACCCCGGATGATCCGTTCGGTGTATCACTGGATGGCCTCAATCTGGAAGTTAAAGCCGGTGAGATTCTTGGTATTGCCGGTGTCGCCGGTAATGGTCAGGATGAACTCTGTGCTCTGCTGTCCGGTGAAGAACTGTCCTCCGCCGGTACCATCAGCCTGCTCGGTGATGACATTACCAAACTGCTGCCGGAAGCGCGCCGTGAAAAAGGTTTCGCCTTTGTACCGGAAGAACGTCTGGGCCGTGGTGCTGTGCCAAATATGTCTCTGGTAGACAACACGCTGCTCAGCGCCAGTCATCGTGGCCTGAAAAACAAAGGCTGGATTAACTACGGCAAAGTACGTGAGTTCGCGCTTAACATCATTGAAAAATACAATGTGAAATGCGCCGACGAATACGCCCAGGCAAAAAGCCTGTCCGGCGGTAACCTGCAGAAATTTATTATTGGCCGCGAAATCGAACAGCAGCCAAAACTGCTGGTCTGCTCCCACCCGACCTGGGGTGTGGATATCGGTGCTGCCATTCTGATCCGCCACGCTCTGATTGCCTTACGTGATCAGGGCACTGCCATCGTTGTTGTTTCCGAAGATATTGATGAACTGTACCAGATCAGTGACCGTATCGGCGCTATCTGTGACGGCAAACTGAGTCCGTTTAAACCAACCAATGACGTTGGTATTGAAACCCTGGGTCAGTGGATGGCCGGCCAGTTTGATCAATCTTCCGCGGAGGCAGCCCATGCTTAAGTTAGAAAAGCGTCAGGCCGACTCGCGGTTAATGGCGTATATGTCGCCGGTGATTGCGATTGTCGCAACTCTGATTACCGGCTCTCTGTTATTTGTTTTCCTCGGTCATCATCCGGGTGAAGCACTTTATACCTTCTTTATTGCACCTTTAGAGAATGTCTACGGCTGGACCGAACTGGGCGTTAAAGTCGCGCCGCTGGTTCTGTGTGCCATGGGTCTTACGCTGTGTTATCGCGCGCAGATCTGGAATATCGGTGCCGAAGGTCAGTTTATTATGGGTGCCCTGGGTGGCGGTTACTGTGCACTGCAGTTTCTCGATTCCGAAAGTCACTGGGTGCTGGTGCCGATTCTGCTGGCCGGTATGGTCAGTGGTCTGCTGTGGGGTGGTATCGCAGCGTTATTAAAAACCCGCTTTAACGCCAACGAAATTCTGACCACCATTATGCTCAACTACATCGCACTGAACCTGCTGCTGTGGGCGGTGCATGGTCCGCTGAAAGATCCGGACGGATTCAACTTCCCGGAATCCGCAATGTTTTCTGCCGGCGCGACGCTGCCGTTATTTGATACCAGCTACCGTCTGAATATTTCCATTCTGTTTGCCCTGTTCTTTCTGGTGGTTATCTGGACATTAATGGCGCGCAGCTGGGTGGGTTATCAGATTCACGTTATGGGTGAAGATGCTAAAGCAGCAAAATACGCAGGCTTCAAATCCAAAGCCCTGACCTGGGTTGTATTACTGGCCTGTGGTGCACTGGCAGGTCTTGCCGGCGTCAGCGAAGTTACCGGTCCCATTGGTCAGGTAGTACCTCAGTTATCGCCAGGCTACGGTTATGCTGCAATTATTGTGGTGTTCCTGGGCCGTATGCACCCGGTCGGTATTCTGCTTGCAGCCATGCTGCTGGCACTGACCTTTATGGGTGGTGAAATGGTTCAGATTCAGATGAGTCTGCCAAAATCCCTGACCGGTTTATTCCAGGGGATGTTGCTGTTCTTCCTGTTGGCTGCGGACCTGCTGATTGGCTACCGCATCGTGTTTCAACCTTCTGCATCCCGGGCGTAAATTATGGATATCGATTTAATTACTAACATTTTATACGCGACCTTCAAAACCGGTACGCCACTGATCCTGATTGCACTGGGTGAGATGGTGTGTGAAAAATCCGGCGTCCTGAACCTGGGTCAGGAAGGTATGCTTCTGGTCGGCGCGGCGGTAGGCTTTATTACTGCATCAGTAACCGGCAACTATTTCCTAGCCGTATTCTGCGCAATTTTCGCAGGCATGATGATGTCACTGATCTTTGGCTTTCTGTCCATTACCCTGGCGGCCAATCAGGTGGCAACCGGCCTGGCATTAACCATTTTTGGCGCGGGCCTGAGTGCCTTCTTAGGTAACTCATACATAGGTATCGGCCTGGAAGGTATTCAGGTCTGGAATGTGCCATTCCTGAGTGATATTCCGGTGATCGGAAAGGTTTTCTTTCAACATGATCCTCTGGTATATCTGACCATCATTTTATTTGCTGTTGTTTTCTGGGTATTCCGTTCAACCCGACTGGGTTTAAAAATCCGTGCGGTTGGTGAAAATCCTGAAGCGGCTAACGCCATTGGTATTCATGTACACCAGATCCGTTATATGGCGGTATTGTTTGGTGGTGCCATGACAGGTTTGGGCGGTGCTTATTTATCTCTGGTTTACACCCCAATGTGGAGTGACGGCATGTCTGCCGGCCGAGGCTGGATTGCACTGGCTCTGGTGGTATTCGCCAGCTGGAAAGCTGAACGTATTCTGCTTGGTGCTTACCTGTTTGGCTTCGCCAGCATTATGCATCTGGTATTGCAGGGAACGAAATTTGAAGTGTCGCCAAACCTGATGGCCATGCTGCCATACCTGGCAACGATTATTGTACTTGTCTGGCTGTCGTCTGATGCGATTAAGACCAAGATGAGTGCACCTAAGTCTATCGGTCAGCCTTATCGTCCGATGGCTTAATGGCAGAGGTTTAATTTAAATCACAGATTCCGGCGTTGCTTTATTACCAAATGTTTTGACCAATAAAGTAACGTCGTAAAAAGTGACAAAACAAATCTGCCAATTTAAAAAAACAACACGGATTTTAGCTGACCACATGGTCAAAAATGGAATTAACTGATAATTTAAGTGCTCTTAACTTATTTCAAAAAAACTAGGAAAACCTGGAGAGAAAAATGAAAAAGCAAATTCTGGCCATGGCTGTGGTAGCAGCTTCTGCAGCAGCTACAGTTCCTGCAGCACATGCAGAACGTTATTTCGCTGACAACAGCGTAACTGTTCTGGGTGGCGCTAAGTTCAAACTGGACGGCAACAACTACAACGACGACGACTACAAACAAACCACTTACACCATCGAACACGTTTCCGGCTACAGCTGGGGCGGCCTGTTCTTCTTCCTCGACCGTGACGAAGGTGAAGATGACTGGGAAGCTTCTTACAGCGAATTTTCACCAAAAGTAAACGTTGTTAGCTTCGATGAAGGTATCGTTAAAAACATTCACGCTGACTTCACTCTGGAATCCGGTACTACTGCAACTGGCTTCAGCCAGGACAACTTCCTGTACGGTTTCGGTGCTGACTTCCGTCTGCCAGGCATGAACTACTTCAGCGCGACTTACTACTACGCTGTGAACGATACTACCGATGACGACCACCAGATCACTCTGGTATACGGTGCAAGCTACGGCGGTTTCGCTTTTGAAGGTTACATCGACTACTCAACCGGCGGCAGCGATGGCCACAAAGCCAGCTTCAACTTCAACCCACAGATCACTTACGATATCGCTCCTCTGATCGGTTACGACAACCGTCTGCAGGTGGGTGTTGAAGTCAGCTCATGGCACAACAAGTACGGCTCTCAGTTCGACGAAGACAACGTAGCAGCAATGGTTAAGATGCACTTCTGATCTGCATGCTATATAAAAAGGGAGCCTTGGCTCCCTTTTTTGTCCCTACCCAACGCCAGAGTGCTCTGTGATATGATGCCGGCGCGAGGGACACCGACAGAATGGAACAAGAATGACCACACAGAAGTATAAAACAGGTAAAATCCGCGAGCGTAACAGCGAGAACATCCTTGCTGCCGCTGAGCAGGAATTTGTTCTGCACGGTTTTAAAGGTACCAGCATGCAGGCGATTGCCGATCGTGCCGGTGTACCGAAAGCGAACATCCACTACTATTTTAAGAATAAAGCCAATCTGTACCGCCAGCTGCTGGAGAACATTCTCGGCATGTGGAATGAGGTACTGGCTGATATGTCTCCGGAAAGCGATCCGGCCTTTATTCTTGAGCGATTTATCCGTACCAAAGTTGCTCTGGCCTTCAATCGCCCGAATTCTTCTAAAATCTTTGCCATGGAAATCATCCAGGGCGCTCCCTATCTGAAAGATTACATCAGTATGGATATGCGCCAGTGGGTCAAAAGCAAAGCCAGCGTTATTCAGAGCTGGATTGATCAGGGCAAAATGCGCCCTATCGACCCGCAGCATCTGATCTTTATGATCTGGTCTACCACCCAGCACTACGCCGACTTTGAAACCCAGGTGCTGGAAGTGGCGAATAAGCGCGAATATGACGAAGATGATATCGAACAGGTCAGTGACTTCCTGGTCGATATGATCCTTACCGGCTGCGGCCTGACACCGGCTGCCCCGCGTCAGGGCTGACTGTTCTGCGGAGAAGCCGGCCTTCTCCGCAGCCTTTCTCTTTGCTCCACGAACCTTGCTCCTCAAACGCCACCTCTCAAACGCCACCTCTCAAACGCTAACCCCGCAAACGCTAGCCCACAAACCTTGCTCCCGGAACTTCCGCCCCATCCCCACGCGGTCAAAAACTTGCATACCTGAGCTGCTGGCATAAAATAGCCGCAGCAGATTAACACTCAGTCACTGCTGATTTACGCGACCGCTGTATGCGGGCTATTTCATTTGTTGGGTGTTGATATTTGCGGTCAGCACCCCGTCACCTATGACTGCACGGGAGATCAGCATGACCACCCTCTGGATTAAAAACCCCAAAGCCATTTTTACCGCCAATTCACTGCCTGCTGGCGGTGGTATCGTGATTACCGATTCGGTTATTTCTGAAGTACTGGATGCCGGGCAATCCCCCTCAGTGGCCGTCGATGAAGTATTCGATGCTGCAGAACACGTAGTCCTTCCCGGGTTAGTAAACACCCACCATCACTTCTATCAGACCCTGACCCGCGCCTGCCCACCAGCCATGAACAAACGCCTGTTCCCGTGGCTGCAGACCCTGTATCCGATCTGGGCCGGACTGACCCCGGAGCAACATGCGCTGGCCACCGAACTGGCGATGGTGGAACTGCTGTTATCCGGCTGTACCACAGTTGCCGATCATCACTATCTGTTCCCCGCCGGGCTGGAAAATGCCATTGATATTCAGGCAGAAACGGCACTGAAGCTGGGAATGCGGGCCACCCTGACCCGTGGCTCCATGAGCCTGAGCCAGGACGATGGCGGCCTGCCACCACGCTCGGTAGTGCAAACCGAAAAAGAGATCCTCAACGACAGCGAACGCCTGATCAAAACCTGGCATCAACAGGATGCCAATGGCCTGCTGGAAGTCGCCCTGGCACCATGCTCGCCGTTCTCCGTAACCCAGGACATTATGAAAGCCAGTGCAGATCTGGCGGCACGCTACGGCGTCGGCCTGCATACCCATCTGGCAGAAACCGAAGACGAAAATAACTTCTGCCTGAAAATGTTCGGCCAGCGTCCACTGGACTATCTCGATACCGTTGGCTGGCTGAATGACCGTACCTGGCTGGCCCATGGCATTCATTTCAACGATGAAGAAGTACAGCGCTTAGGCGCAGCCGGAACCGGTATCTGTCATTGCCCGTCGTCTAACATGGTACTGGCCTCAGGCATTGCCCGGGTTAAAGAACTGCGCGCAGCAGGCAGCCCGGTCGGCTTGGGAGTCGATGGCAGCGCCTCCAATGATCACAGCAATCTGATCCAGGAAGTGCGTCAGGCTCTGCTGATTCAGCGCCTGCGTTACGAGGCTGATGAATTTACCCATGAAGATGCCCTGTCACTGGCAACCAAAGGCTCAGCTCAGGTGCTGCGACGCAACGATATCGGCGAGCTGGCGGTTGGCAAAAAGGCAGACATCGCCCTGTTCAAACTGGATGAGCCAAGATTCAGCGGTGCCCACGACGCACTCGGCGCATTGGTGCTGTGTGGCGCGTCACAGGCAGATGCAGTGATGATCAATGGCGCATGGAAGGTTAAGGACAAACAATGGCTGGGCGGGGATTTGCAGGCCCTTATGGCCCATCATGGGGAAGCAGCACGGCAGCTGTTCAAAGGCTGACAGCTGATCAGATCAGACTCCGCGCCGGGGACAGAGAGCGGAGTCTGCACAGACCGGGAACTTCAGCCCTCTACGACAGCGTAAAAGCCGCTACGGCCATCAGCATGGTAAAACTGGCCGCCGATGCAATCACATGCAGGTTAATAAAATTACGGTCGGTCGGATTACAGCTTTCTGAGACTTCAATCGTTTTCACAAGGGACACCTCTTCAAATCCTTATTAAAGAGTTTAGCTTCTGTCTGAACATGTGTTCTTTTTATTGTGAACGCTATGTAATACTTTTGTTACCCGTCGGTAAATCCGACTACTGCAGTGTGACATCCTGCGGCGCATTGTGCGCTTTTACGACCATTGATCAGCCGTTCAGGAACTCCTGTACCGCTTTAATCTGATCACGAGCCATCAGCATAGGCGCATGACCTATCCCCGGAAATTCGACCAAACGGGTATCTTCCCGCTGCAGCATTGAGCGCGCGGTCTCGGGCAGCAACAGGTCCGAATCGCCGCCACGGATGACCAGCACAGGGCAAACCACTGCCTGCCACACCATCGACAGATCAACATCACCGGTAACCAGCGCAAAACCTTCAGCGATCGCCGGGTCATAACGCACCCTCAGCTGGCCGGAATTATCCGGATCAGGCTCAGTACCGTAGCGCGCCAGGTGCTGCCACTGCTCATCAGTGAGCGGACCGAACGGCGCGGCAATGCGGCGCAGCCACTGCTCTGCCGCAGCAACATCAGTGAACAGCGGCGCTTTACCGACGTAATCGCCCAGCCGTTCCAACGCTGCATAAGGCACAAAAGGCCCGACATCGTTCATAATCAGTTTTTCGATACCACAGGCGCCGGGCATCGCCGCCAGCATCATGCCGATCAGACCGCCCATGGACGTTCCCACCCAGTAAAGCGGAGGATTGCCATAGTCGATATTCAGCTGCGCCAGAAACTGCTGCATCTGGCTGATATACAGCGGATACCCGTATAGCGCCGGGGTCAGCAACCACTCACTGTCGCCGCGTCCCAACACATCAGGGCACACAACTCTGGCCTGTTTCGCCAGCACCTCAGCCAGCGCATCAAAATCATGACTGTTGCGGGTCAGACCATGCACACAAATGATCAGTGGCTGATCGCTGCGCTCACTGCTCTGCCATAACTGATAGGCCATACGGCGCGGGCCTTCCGGCGTGGTTATCATCAGTTCGTGCCGGGATTGCATCACAGTCATCGCATTGGCTTCCGTCTCGGAGTGAATCCACAGGTTACAAAAAACCAGGCTGCTGTCCAGCGCCCGTCAGACACCCGTCATACATAAACCAGACACTCGTCCAACACCCACCAGACACCCTCCAGACACCCTCCAGACACCCGCGAACAACAGTGCCGCCAAGACTGAGGAAAAATCGATAAAAAAGAAAAAGGTGAATGTAAAAGAATTGTCAGAATCCGAAGCAGTAGACAAATCAGGAAAAAAATTCCGCCAGCATTGAACAGATCGTTAATTAGTACTATCCACCACTGGCCAAGTGTCAGTGAGCACCGTATCATCACGCTCCGAAGTTCTGCTTAACATGGAGGTTGGGGTGAACGTAATTCAGCCCCTCGATATTGAATCCGGTTACCGGACAATATCCGTAAACGGCGAAAATTATCTGGTTATAACCAGCAAGATATATTTCCCACTTAATGGCGGTTACCCGCTGACCGGCAGTCAGGCATACGGCTTACTTAAAGAGCAGGCCATTCAATACGCCGATGAATTCAGCCCAAAACTGAGCACCGAATATCTGGTGGTTGGTAATGCCTGCGCTCCTGCACAACAGGCTGTCAGTGCACTCACCTGCAAAGTTACTCTCGCAGCATTAAGCAAATCATTAAACGTGGTTGGTGATCGTTATTGGACAGGCGGAATTTCTGGCGCAACAGAGCCACTGCCATTTACCGAAATGCCACTGAATTGGGAACACGCATTTGGCGGAAATGATGTCGCCGAAAACCCCAAAGGAAAAGGCAGCCAACCGCAGCAGACACCACTCGGTGAAAAATTAATTTGTCTGCCAAATACCGAAGCACCCGGCAAAGGTATGACCGCAAAAGGACAAAACCTGACACCTTCGTCTTTTGCCGCAATTCCGCCTGACTGGCCACAGCGCAATCAATATCTCGGCACCTACAACGATGCCTGGAAACGCGATGCATTCCCGGGCTTTCCTGCCGACTTTAATTTCAAAGCATTTTATTGCGCCAGCGAAGACCAGCGTTTCGATTATTATCTGGCCGGTGGCGAAGCCTTCGAACTAGAGCATTTAAATTCCGAACAGCCATTTATCAGCGGCACACTGCCATCCTTCCGGGCGCGCAGCTTTTTATGCAAACGTGATATCGAGCCGGAAGACATCCGCGCCGAAGACGTGGAAGAAGTTCAGATGCGTATGGACACCGTGGTTTTTTATCCGAACCACAAGATCGGCATGCTGGTATTCCGCGGCTCTGTTCCCTGTGAATCCATGGACGCAGACGAATACCGCTATCTGATGTCAGCGTACGAATCCAAAGCTCAGGAAGCCCGTTCGAAAGAACATTATCATCAGTCGTTGGTAGGACGTACCCATCCGGAATTCAGTATCCAGTATGCCCTGACCACCAAAGATCTGATTCCCGACGGCATGCCCTGCTCCATCGCCCGTATGACTCAGATTGATGAAGAGCCGGTGCAGCTGATCGCTGACAATATGAAAAACCGTGCACTGCGTGAAGAAGCAGAAGCCCGCGCTCAGGTACAGAGCCAACTGGCCGATATGCTGCAGTCGTTTAAAGATAAAGGCCTCGACACAACACAACTGGAAGCTCAGATCGCCAAAGCCATGAGCACACCAGAAAAAGACGAATGGCAAAAACGCTTTGACGCAGTGCTGGAAAAGCTCGTGCCCGGAGCCAGCTCGCCGGACGGCAAAGTCGATTTACAGAAAATCGACTTCCGCGCCTTTGATGAACTGTCCTCCCTGAGCGAAGAATACGCCCAATTCCAGAAAGAACAGGCGCGCAAACAACTGCAGGATCAGCTTGAAGAACTACAGGATTCTCCGCAGGTTCGGGAAGCGCTGGAAAAAGCTCTGCACAATATGGATTTACCGCCTCAGCTGCCGCGCCCACAAAATCCGCAGGATATGCTGAACCAATTACGCGATGCCAAAATCGCTATGCAGAACCATCAGGACAGAGCACGCAGCGCCGGTATCAATGTACCGGATATGCCGGATATTGATCTGGAAGAAATGGAAAAAAATCTGCTGGAAAGTGCGGCGAGCATGCGCGAAGCCTATCGGCTGGGAGCACACAGTATGGGGCATGGCCGCCCGGTACTTGATCCGGCGGAACAGATGGCCGTCTTTCAGCAGCGGCAGGAACAGGGGTTATCACACAAAGGTCAGGATTACGCCTGTCTCGACTTCACTGGCCGCAACCTGCGCGGCATCGACTTCAGCGACTGCTTCCTCGAACAATGCCGCTTTGACCAATGCGATCTGCGTGGCGCAAATCTTTCCGGCAGCATTGCTGCACGGGCTGGTTTTATTGGTGCCGACCTCAGTGGCTGCGATCTCAGCAACGCCAGTATCGGTGGCGCCGATCTGACCCGCGCCCGTCTTAACGGCGCACAGCTGAAAGACTGTGAATACAGTGGCGCCAACTTCACTGAAGCCGATCTCAGTGATACCCACCTGACGGTAATGAATTCGCTGGAAGTGATCTTCACCAAAGCGAAACTGGCCAATACAGAATTCGACGAGCCAACCTTTATCGGCACCGACTTCAGTGACGCTGATTTCAGCGACAGCCGCCTGCCATCCGCTACCTTTATGAACTGCACGTTATCCGGCGCAAAATTTGACCGTGCCGACTTCAGCGCAGTGAATTTTATCGAATGCAAAATGGAAGGCTGCAGCTTCCGTGAAGCGACGTTAACCAATGCCCGGTTTATGATGGAAACAACGCTTACCTTCAGCAACTTCCGCAAAGCCACACTGGATAACGCCAACCTGCGTGACGCCAATATCACCAATGCAGATTTCACCGAAGCTTCACTGCGCTTCGCTGATTTAACTGGTGCCAACGCAGAATCTTCAGTATTCAACGCCGCCGATATGCGCCAGTCTCAATGTATTAATACACGCTTTGTGCGCGCAGACCTGAGCAACTGCAATCTGATGGAGGCTTCCCTGATGCAGGCCGACCTGCAGCGTGCCGACATGCGCAACAGCAACTGCTATGGCGTTGAGTTTATGGGTGCCGTTGCCGGCAATACGGATTTTTCAGGTTCAAATATGGATGGATCAAAACTGGAAGACTGGAGGCCGTCTAAATGGCAGTCGTAACCTTCAGTAAAGAGCAACTGCAACAGGCCATCAGTGAAGGCCAGGTGTTTGATAAAGACCACTTCAGTCAGACCGACTATCGCGGCGTTTATATTGGCGGCGGAATATTCTCTGACTGCATATTTACTGCCTGCCAGTTTGATGAAGCTGAATTTATTCAATCCAATTTTATCAACTGCCAGTTTGAACGCTGTAGCTTCAGCAACAGCCAGTGGCAGGAATGTAATTTCACCGGTTGTGAGCTGCCGGCTTCTGATCTGCAGAACTGCCAGTTTGAATCAGTCAACCTGGTAGAGTGCAATCTGACACAATGCCGCTTTACCGGCTCGGTTATGCCGGAAACCAATATCATTAACTGTCAGGCGAACGATACCGACTTCAGTCAGTGCCAGCTCTACTTTGCGGTGTTCAATCAGACTCAGGTAAACCGCAGCCGCTTTATTGAAGCGCAGATGGAGCGCACCGCCTTTATTGAATGTGAAATGGAAGGCATTAACCTGCGCCATGCGCACCTGCAGCAGGCGATCTTCGAAAAGCCAGAACTCAGCGGTCAGGATTTTTCTGATATGCACCTGGCTATGACCCAGTTCCGCTCAGCTAAATTGCGTAACTGCAATTTCACCGGCGCCAACCTGACTCAGGTGTTTTTCGTTGAGGCGGATCTGATACAAAGCCGCTTTGATGGAGCAACCGCCACGGGCGCGATGTTTTATCAGTCGCAGCTGACCGGCAGCACCCTGACCAAATGCAACCTGAGTCAGGCCAGCCTGCAGTTAGCCGATCTGTCTGCCTGCGATTTCAGCGACAGCACGATGATTCAGCTGATGGCCAGCGGTGCCATCATGCAGAACACCCTGTTTAAAAAATGCGATCTCACCTACGCAGATCTCAGTTACGCCGTACTCAGCTATACCGATTTTTCCGGTGCAGAATTAGTACGCACCAATCTCCACGCCATCATCGACAACGGGGCCATCTGGTCCGGCAGCTCAAAATCAAAAGCACTGCCAACCGACGAAAAGCGTGAAAAAGCCGATTTATGGAAGCCGAAATCAGTCAAAGCCTGATGAAAGGAGAAAGAATATGACCAGCCAACACGTATCACCTTTGCTGCAGAATAACCGTCAGTCCCATCTGCTGTTTGGTGAAGTACAGGCCGTGACCGAACACGGATACATCATCCACCAGCATCAGGCCGGCAGCGTTATGGCGCTGAAAGCTTTTTCCTGCACCTATACTCCGGTGACTGGCGACTGGGTCAGCTTTCTGCCATCACCGGATGGCCAGAATTATATTCTCGATATTCTGCGCCGCCAGTCCGATGAAATGGCCAGCATCGAAAACAACAATGGTATCCGCTTATCGTCTGCGGCGGATATCAGCCTGCAATCCAGCCAGCTGAATATCGTTAATACCGAAACCCAGCTGACGACATTACAGACCCGCATGAACAGCCAGGCGCTGGATGTACACGCCAGCAAAGCTTCTTTTAAAGCGGAAAGCGCAGAATCATCCATCGGCCAGATGATCGCCCGTATGCGTGACAGCATCCGCATCATCGAACGTATCGAACAGGTCAAAGCCAAAGACCTGATTCAGAATGTGAAGAACCTGTTCCTGCAGCGTTCAGAACAGGCGGATATTTCAGCGAAAAAAGACGTTAAAATCAACGGCGACCGGATCCACATGGGCTGATGCCCAAGGGAAAAATAAAAGGAATATATTATGTTTGCTAATTGCTCCGTAGGTGGAACCAACAACGCAATTCCCGATGTTTGCCTGACACCGGTCGGTCCGGCCATGGTGCCGATTCCTTATCCGAATATTTCCATGTGCATGATGGCCATTCCACCAACCACAGCGATGAAAGTGCTTATTTCAGGTGGTCCGGCCCATAATCTTGGTACCAAAATTCCTCTGAGCAACGGCGATCAGCCAGGTGTTGGCGGCGGCGTGGCATCCCATATGATTATGGGACCAACCAAATATATGATGGGCAGCATGGCCACCATGTTCGGTGGCAAACCCGCCGCACGATTAACCAGCATGACCGGCCAGAATGGCAGCAGTTTTAATATGGTCGGCGCGACCATAGTGCCGTCGCAGGTGAAAGTGTTGGTGTTGAAATAAGCCGGGTTGGCGATTAATGCAGTAAATTTTTGGTGGGCGGAGCCCACCCTACGACGGATACTGATGTAACCATACATCGGCATGAACCGTTGCTTTTGTAGATACCATCTCTCCCAGCCGTCCACAACACCTTAAACCGGTACCTGTGGGCGGTATTCGCTCTGGTGTTTTACAACACCAAAGCAAATCTGCACCAGCTTGCGCAT
>NZ_DJIO01000144.1:0-8140 GCF_002433655.1 Thalassolituus sp. UBA6592
AGCTGTTCACGCCATTCACAGAACGCTTCATGGAACCGCAGCAGGTTGGCCTCAGATTTAAGCTCGCCACGCAGATAAGCGGAGGTTTTCTGCAGCAGTTTGTTCAGATGAGACATGTCACTGTAACCACTGTCTGCGGCGAGATCGATGTGGGGTTGGTTAACCCGTGCGATAAGAAAAGCGGTGGCGGATCGGCGTGCTGGTGTGGTCACTCGGAAGCAGTCCTGACATTGGTTGAACGAAAAAGGGCGTCTGTTAACGCGATGATTGCGGTAATGCGCCGGTCTGGCGGCCATGCTACCCGGAAATGATGCCCAAGTTCACCCGTTGCGGAGCCAATTACCTAAATTTGCGTTTCTGACGTCTGGTTTACGCAAACCAGAACCGTGTTTAACGGCGTCTGAATACGGAGAGTTTAACCGGCTATGGCGCACGGTATGCTGATCTGAGTACTGTATGTTTCATGTTCCTGCAGTAGTCGGTAAGTTGGGAAGGAGGTAATACCCTGCTGCCTGACGGCCATATCATTGCCAACAGGTATTCGTATTTTGTCCTGAAGATATGAAAGCGTATGTTGCTTATTGGTTTCGCTGTGTATATCTGTGCTTATCTTGGTTATCGGAACAGCCGCATCCTGGCAGGACTTATTCCCTTTATATGACCTCCATCACAAAAAACCGGTTCTGTTTTATATGGCATATATTGAGGCCTGTGTGGCTGTTTACAATTAACTGGCATCATTATATATATGCGCTATCGTTTAAATTCTGTACAGTTGACAGGTGTGATCCCGATGGAAAACGTTCTGTTAAAGGAAAATGATATCGTCCTGGTGAAAGGCGTGGTAACTGAGTTAACTCCGATGGGGTTTGAGTGCGACGTTGAACTGGAAGATATGAGTGCTCTGCGTAAAGACAGTGGCAAATTCAGATATCTCGATATCGAAATGATGTTGAGTTCCCATGGCGGCGAGTGTTCTGTAACCGGGGCCGGTTGCGTGCATTCAGTACGGCGTATTTCGCAAAGCCATTGCAAAGTGACTGTGCGCTTTAAAGAAATAGAGCAGAACGGATATAAACTGATATCCGAACATATATCACCCAACCCGGTCGTGCATTTGGACGATATGCGTGCTGAACGCCAGTCACGTCGTGCCTGATTGATATTCTGCGCGCCTTAAAACTCTGCGTTTTGAAACTCTGCTTCGTGAAACTCTGCCTTATGGAAAAGAGTCCCGATACTGTCCCGCAGTCTGTTCAGCGATGGTCTGTCGCCTTCAATGGTTAATATAACGCCTTCCGTGGTAAATCCTTCGTCACATACACGAATGTTCATCTGGCTTAACAGATGACGGATATCCGATTGATCCTGAAAAGAGCAGGCTATCCGGGCATTGTATTGTGGTTGGTAGCTGCGCAAGGCGCCGGCGTCTGCTAACGCTGTCAGGGCCATACGGGCGCTGCGGGAATATGCCCGCTGTAATCCACCGGTGCCCAGTTTGGTGCCGCCAAAATAGCGTACGACACAGACCAGACAATTGAGCAGAGCATCGTGCTGTAACTGCTTCAGTACCGGCATGCCAGCAGTGCCTGATGGCTCTCCGTCGTCACTGAATCCTTCCGCTGGGTGCAGCTCACCAGCAAGCCGGCTCGCCCAGACCACATGATTGGCCTTCGGGTGTGCAGTCCTCAGTTTTTCGAGTTCGTGGCGGATGCCCGCATCATTTGACACTGGAAAAACAAGTCCGATAAAACGGCTGTTCTTTTCAATCAGCTCAGCTTCGGCAGTTTCTGAGGGAATAAACTGGTCATTAGACATAGCGGTTACTTGCGGGCGCGAAACAGGTTGAAGCGCTTGTCACTGGCAACGGTTGTTACCTGGCGGAATGTGCGCTTCAGTGCTGCAAAATAGGGTAAATGGCGGTTGGCGATTACCCAGAGTTCACCGCTATCAGTAAGGTGCTCTGAGGCGTCACGAAACATACGCAGGGCGATGTCTGTAGTTTGCCGGTGACCATCGTGAAACGGCGGATTGCAAACAATAATGTCAGCTTCTGCGTCGAGGCCGGTAAGTGAATCGTTGTGTACTGCGCTGAGCGGTAACTGGTTCTCTGTGGCGTTGCGGCGGCAACTTTCGACTGCGCAAAGCGAATCATCAATGGCGGTGATGTTGATATGTGGCCAGCGTTGAGCCAGGGTCAGACCCAACAGGCCATTGCCACAACCAAGATCAATCAGATGCCGGGCATTTGCCGGACACTCTATATTTGCCAGTAACAGATAGCTGGCAATATCCTGGCTGTCCCGGGAAAAAACGCCGGGTTGAGCGCCCAGCTGCAGTCCTGTATCTGTGCGGTAGCCTTTGAATTCCTGTATGGCCGGCGATCGCCAGCCTTCAATTTCGAGCAGTCGCGCCTTTTTGCGGATAGGCCATTGTTGGTAACGCTGTGAAGCGGATTCCAGTTGCTTAAGCAGGGCGACTGGAATGTGTTTGGCCATGCCGGCAAGATAAATAACCGCATGCGGTGCCGCTTTGGTGATGATATTCAGCCAGTAAATGAGCTGCTCCGAGTTTTTCGGGATGCGCAGCAATACCTGCTCAGTATCAGCCGGAATATCCTGCAGCTGGCTCAAAATACGCTGTTCGCCTGCATCAGGCAGATGGTTTTCCTGAGCGTTGCTCAGCCAGTTGTTGCGGGCGCTGATGCTGTCAGACCAGGCAAAAGCCTGTGGGCGGGCGCAGAACAAAGCCCCAAAACGGTCGTTAACGATGACGCTGATTTTATCCGCGCTGGTTTCCGTCAGCAGATATTCATCAGCAGTATCCCAGGGGCGGGCAACATGTTCAGGCAAAGGGGGAATGCAGCGCAGCGTCAGATCGCTGATGCTGCGCGCGGATGGTGCTCCGGACATCAGTAGATATCGCCGAAATCTTTGTCATCCAGCTGATCGAGCAGAGTGCGGCGGTCTTCAGCTTCGTCTTCACGTTCTTTACGCTCAGTGTCCTGTTGCTTGCGGGCAGCTTTTGCCTGCTCAGCTTTCTGTTCCGCTTTGAGGGCGGCTGCGCGTTCTTCTGCATGCTGACGATCTTTGGCTTCAGGGTTCTCCTGCAGGAATTTCTCATAAACCGACAGGCTTTTCTTTTTCACCCGTTTACCGGTCTGGCGGTCATAGCCTTCGCTGCGCGCCTGCTCCTTAAATCGGGAGATGCTGCCGGTTTTGGTTTTATGGATTCGCTTCAGGGAGCGGGTTTTCTTAACTCGGGTCATTTGTTCGCCTGTATCACTTCATCTTGTCTTCAGAGGAAAGATAATCCGGCTGGCAGGACTGCAGGAGTGCAGACAGAAGCGCGTTCTGAAGAAAACAGTGTTCATTTTACATGAGCTGGATTGCCACATTCCAGCGCTTTACTTTTTTCTGACCGCAGGTACTGTTGCCGATCAGAAAATAAGTTGAGATTTTATGAATAACCCCTCGTTTTTTGCACCTTTCGCTGTCACGGCGCCGATCTTTCTTATCATTTTACTGGGTATTCTTCTGCACTGGCGCAAAGTGATTGGCGATGAGTTTATCGCTTCGTCATCGCGTCTGGTTTTTACTCTGGCACTGCCGGTATTGATGTTCCGCGCCATTGTGATGGCGGATCTCAATCTGGCTGCGCACCTGGATCTGGTTTTGTACTCGGTACTGGCTGCCGCTCTGGCGGCGCTGGTCTCGATTTTCTGGGCAAAAATATTCCATGTCAGCGAGCAGGCGTATGGTGCCTTTGTTCAGGCGGCATTCCGTTCTAATCTCGGGATTATTGGTCTGGCGGTCTGTATTGCTGCCTACGGCGAGGCGGGTGCGGCGCTGGGTGCGTTGATTCTGGCCGGAGTGACGCCCGTTTATAACCTGATTTCGGTTCTGGTGTTAAGTAAAGGCAAGGCGCCGGACTGGAAGTCCCAGCTGCGCGGCATTATCACCAATCCGTTAATTGTGGCCATTATTCTGGCGATTCCATTTCAGCTCAGTGGCGTGCGCATGGCGCCGGTGTTCGATGACACGGCGCGTCTGATTGCGCAGCTGACGCTTCCCCTGGCATTGCTGGGTGTTGGGGCGAGCCTGAACGCCAGTCTGCGCGGCAGTATCAATTCCGTGGTGCTGCAGATCAGCTTCCTGAAATTAATTTTTCTGCCGGTAGCGATCACCGCAGGTGCTTATATGATTGGCATCCGCGGAGATGAGTTAAGCATTCTGGCGATTATGTTTGCCAGTCCGACTGCTGCTGCGTCTTTTGTTATGGCCCGGGCCATGGGTGGCGATGCGTTATTAACTGCCCGCGCAATAGCCGTAACTACTTTGGGGGCTTTGGTGACGATCAGTTGTTTTCTCTATGTTCTGGACGGTCTGCCGCTGGTATAGTCGGGGGTTGAGGGAATATTCGATTTATTGGCACCGCGACATCAGGTTCTCAGAGTGAATTCCGGACAGGGAAAAAAGCGTTATTTAGTGTATCTGGCATCCAATTTTGACGGATTGGATCTGGAACGGTATGAAATGGGACGACTGTTAGCAAAGCAGGGAATGCTGAATATTGGCATTCCTTGTCGCGAAGACGCCGGCCCGTACGACTGGGATCTGGTACGCAGCCAGATCGAAATTGCAGACATGTTCATTCTGTTGCTTGGCGGCAGCTATGGGCCCATGTCACCGACCGGTATCAGTCATCTGCACCGGGAGTTCGTCCATGCCCGTTCGCTGAATAAGCCAACTCTGGCCTTCATTAAAAATATTCCACCGGCAACAAACCCAACCGAAGATACCCGTCGCCTGGCTGGCTTTCACCGGGTCATTGCGCAACAGTCTCCCTACAAATTGTGGCATCTGCGTGAAGAACTGATGACACATCTGCGGGCGTCGTTAGCCAGCCCGCATCTGCAGATCGGTGATGGCTGGGTGCCTGCTCAATCGGTGGTTATGTCGGTACCAGCTGTTGCTCCCGTTGCCGCTGCTGCGGAAGAGCTGTCACCAAGTCAGCGCCTGGCGCGCAGTCGTCAACTGGTCAATCTGCAGGTCACTGCCAAAGTGTATCAGGGGGGGAATCTGTCCCTTGAGGAAGTGCTGTTGCCGGCACGCATGGATCAGATGCTGATCGGTCTGACGCCGGCGTTCAGAAATGGGGTGAGTGAAAGTCGTGCGCGTAAGCGACTGGAGACGGCAATTGCCCCCAGCATTCAGAAGCAGTTACTGAAACTGCATCCTAAGGCTCATGCGGTGGATGATGTTAAAATCAGCCGCGGCCAGTTTCATCAGATGCTTAAGCAGTGGAAAGAGCTTGGCTATGTCAGATCGGAAGGCGAAGGCAGCCGGGCCATCTGGCGTTCTGCTGCTTCCTGAGGCAATCGCGGTTTGTGACAACCGCGATCGAATGGTCCCGGGCGCATATTTACTGCGCGAGCGTACCCAGTAACGAGTTCCTTTGTTCCCATTCATCTTTCATGCTGTCGCACACTGTGTTGCACAAATCGAAGATGAAGGGTGCACCAATGCTGAAATAGGCCATATTTCCGTCCTGACGACGTTTTACCAGACCATGGGTTCGCAGGGTTGAAAGGTGCTTAGATACGTTTGGCTGGGATGCATTGGTTGCTTCAACCAGCTCTGAAACAGATTTTTCGCCGTTCTGCAGTTGGTGCAGAATCCGCAGGCGCATAGGGTCTGACAGTAAACGAAAACGCTGTGCAATCAGCTCCAGCATTTCTTCGGACATCATTTCGGACATTAGGTAGTCTCCATAGCAAGGCGCTATTTTAAGCGAAACCTGCGACAGGAAAATATAACCGGTTGCTTATTAAGTGTAATAATTAATTCTAAGGTTATTACCAGTGGTTATTCTTAATGGCTATGAGTGCAGATCTTTGGGGTTAGGCGTATACTGGCGCAAAATCTCCGGAGGTCTTATGTTTCGCATCCTGTTGTCACTGGTCTTTGTCGTCGTTGCGGGCTGCAGTGATCGGGAGTCAATCGTCAGGATCGAAGGACCAACCATGGGAACGGCCTACCACATTGCGTGGGTAGGCGATCCTGCTAAGGCGGAAGCTATCCAGGCGGATATTGATCAGCGGCTGGCTGCAATCAACCGCATCATGTCGACCTACGATCCGACCTCTGAACTTTCACTGATAAATCAATCAAAAGCACCTCTGGCCGATGATGGCTGGATTCCTGTCTCGGCAGATCTGGCAGACGTCATCGCAGATTCACTGGAAATTTATCAGAAGAGTGGTGGTGTATTCGATATCAGTGTCGGGCCTCTGGTTAATCTCTGGGGTTTCGGTCCCGATGCCCACCCTGATGAGGTACCTTCAGAGGACGTGCTGGCGGAAGCCATGAGCCGCACCGGGCTGGATGTGCTGCAGTTTGATCCGCAGCGTCCGGCAATCAAACTGGCGCAGCCACGCTATCTGGATCTTTCCGCTATCGCCAAAGGCTGGGGCGTGGACGATATTGCTGCGTTGCTGGAAGGAAAGAACATACACAACTACATGGTCGAAATCGGCGGCGAAATCCGCACGGGTGGACGTAAACCGGGCGACGCGCCGTGGCGGATTGCCGTCGAGCGTCCGGGAGCGCTGGCTGATGGCCGCAATGTTGAGCTGGTTATTGAGCCGGAAGATGTGGCGGTAGCGACCTCCGGGGACTACCGTAATTATTTTGAAAGGGATGGTGTGCGTTACTCTCACACCATTAACCCGTTTACCGGGCGTCCCATCACTCATCGTCTGGCATCGGTCACAGTGATTGATGCCTCATCAGCGATGGCGGATGGATGGGCGACCGCGCTGAATGTTGCCGGGCCGGAAAAAGGCATGGCCCTGGCGGAACAATATCGTATGGCAGTGTTTATGATTGTGCGTACCGACGATGGCTTCAGTGAGTTGTCGTCCGCAGAGTTCAGACGCCGCTATCTTCAACAGCCCTGAGAGGGCAGGAGCCAGTTATGACAATGTTTATGGTTGCCTTTGGCGTGATGTTACTGATCATCGCGGCCATGGCGGTGGGCGTTATTTTTGGTCGTAAACCAATCAGCGGGTCGTGTGGTGGCATGGCGGCCATCGGCATGGACAGCGCCTGCGATGTATGTGGCGGTGACAAAGCCCGCTGCGAAAAAGAAAGTAAGAAAGCAGCATCTGTAGCCGACAAGGCTGATTTTTATGATGCGACTAAGCGCTAATCCGGCGCTTCAGCAGAATTCACCTAGAATACGTAATGTCCGCTATGCGGATCACTGGTTAATCAAACGGAGAAATAAGGCATGACAGATTATCGCTACGACGTGGTTGTTATCGGCGCTGGCCCAGCGGGCGAAGGTGCAGCAATGAATGCAGCCAAGAAAGGTAAGAAGGTCGCCGTCGTAGAAGATAAGAACATGGTAGGCGGGAACTGTACTCACCTGGGTACTATCCCATCCAAGGCCCTGCGTCACGCTGTAAAACAGATTATTCAGTTCAATACCAACCCAATGTTCCGGGAAATCGGTGAGCCGCGCTGGTTTTCCTTTCCACGGGTGCTGAAAAGTGCTGAGAAGGTTATCGGCAAGCAGGTGAAGCTGCGTACCGAGTTTTACGGCCGTAACCGTATCAGCGTTTACACGGGTAAGGCACGGTTTGCCGATGCAAATACTATCGATGTTTTTCACGGCAGTCAGACCAACACCCGTCTGCATGCAAAAGAGATCGTTATTGCTACTGGCTCAAGCCCATGGCGCCCATCCAATATCGATTTTACTCATCCGCGGGTTTACGACTCCGACACCATTCTTCACCTGGAGCATACGCCACGTACCCTGATTATTTACGGTGCCGGTGTTATTGGCTGTGAATACGCTTCGATCTTTACTGGCCTGGGCGTGAAGGTGGATCTGATTCACCCGGGGGATCGCCTGCTGAATTTCCTTGATGACGAAATTTCCGATGCGCTGAGCTATCACCTGCGTGATAAGGGTGCCCTGATCCGCCATCACGAGCAGTTTGATTCCGTGGAAGCCAATGATAAATACGTCACTATGGTCATGGCCTCCGGCAAAAAAGTGAAAGCGGATGCTTTCCTGTGGGCAGCAGGGCGCAGTGGTAATACCAGTGATCTGGGGCTGGAAAATATTG
>NZ_DJIO01000144.1:8434-8953 GCF_002433655.1 Thalassolituus sp. UBA6592
GATCTGGGGCTGGAAAATATTGGCCTGCAGCCAAACAGCCGCGGTCAGATTGAAGTGGACCGTGAATACCGTACCTCCATTGAACATATTTATGCTGCTGGTGATGTTATCGGCTGGCCGTCTCTGGCATCTGCTGCTTACGACCAGGGGCGCGCGGCTGCAGCTATGATTTCCTCACCGGAGGACTTCCGCTTCGTTGATACTGTGCCAACCGGTATTTACAGTATTCCTGAAATCAGCTCGGTCGGAAAAACTGAACGTCAGCTGACAGAAGAGAAAGTGCCGTATGAAGTGGGTCAGGCCTTCTTCAAAAACATCGCCCGCGCACAGATTACCGGTGAAGGCGTAGGTATGCTGAAAATTCTGTTCCATCGTCAAACGCTGGAAATTCTGGGTATTCACTGTTTTGGTGACCAGGCCGCAGAAATTGTGCATATCGGTCAGGCGATCATGGAACAGCCGGGTGAAGGTAACACTCTGCGTTATTTCGTGAACACCACGTTCAACTACCCGACCATG
>NZ_DJIO01000144.1:9256-19096 GCF_002433655.1 Thalassolituus sp. UBA6592
CACGTTCAACTACCCGACCATGGCAGAAGCCTATCGTGTTGCTGCGCTGAACGGACTGAACCGTCTGTAATCGACAGTAGCGTTCAATTAAAATGTTCTAAAAATGTTCGAAAAAGGCCGCTTATGCGGCCTTTTTACTTTGCGGCTGTCGGTGAATATTCAGCACAGCATCAGACTGATGACATCAGAACGAACAATCGAGAATTTTCTGAATTTTGGTGTGCAGTTCTGCCAGCTCATCTTCCGCTGTTGAGTCGATCACGATCCCGCCTCCGGCCCAGCAACTGGCGCCATCGTCGCGGGCATCAATGCTGCGGATCAGAATGTTGAAATCCGCCTGTCCGTTATCAGCGAATACGCCCATGCTGCCACAGTAAGCACCGCGCGACTGGGGTTCCAGTTCTTCGATGATTTCCATCGCCCGTTTCTTCGGTGCGCCGGTAATAGAGCCGCCCGGCAGTGCTGCGCAGATAACATCAACCGGATGGCAGTCATCTTTCAGCTCTGCGCGGATGGTGCTGACCATATGGTGCACATTCTCGTGGGTTTCGATGTCGAACAGCTTGTCGACCTGTACGCTGAACGGCTTGGCCAGAATGCTCAGATCGTTACGCAGCAGATCGACAATCATCAGGTTTTCAGCTTGATTCTTTTTGCTCGCGGCAAGCCATTGGCGCAGGGATTCATCCTCGTCGGGCGTGCTGCCACGACGGCTGGTGCCTTTAATCGGCTGAGTCACCATCTGCTGGCCATCAAAGCAGATAAAGCGCTCAGGACTGGCTGAGAAAATACTTCTGTCCCGCATATTGAGATAGCCGCCAAACGACGGATTCATTTGCTGCAGCAGAGGGAAGGGCGAGCGCTTTCTCAGGTTTTCACTGGTATTGAAGGGCATAGTGAGATTTACCTGGTAAGCATCACCACTGCGCAGGTAATCGTGCACCCGATGAATGCAGCTGAAATAAAATTCGTCGTCCCATTGGCGCTGCCAGTCAACCTTGCGTGGGCTTTCTGCCTCTGCAGTCTGATGTTCTTCTGATTGCTGATAAAACCGGGCCAGCCAGTCCTGCTGATCCTGTTTGCTCATGCTTTCGGCGAAGCGCACCGTGGCTTCATCCGTTTGCGGATTAAGCTGAATTACTGCCGGATAGTAAGCGAATTCGGCCAGCGCAGAATGATACGAAAGACCCTGTAACGCACAGCCAGCTTCATAGCTGAAATAACCTGCCCAGCCGGAGCAGATATCTTTCCGGCTACCGCTCTGGCTTTGTGTCTTTTGTATCTGCTGCTTCAGCGTCTGGTGAAGATTACTGAGTTCTTCTGTTGTCTTTGCCGCGATCTGCCGGGTGGGCAGTGTAAACAGCCAGGCTTCGCCCGCGGCACCTGTATCCGCTGTGTTGTCGGCCTCTGAAGATCTCAGCCAGCGCCCGTCGGCACTGAACAACAACACAGAGTCAGGGTAGGCGTGGCCTGTTCTAATAATCTTCCGGGCACTCGTATTGAGTCTTTTGTGCGTCATAACAGGCCAGAAACGGTACTCTGCAGGAGAAGGTAGGTAGTTGATTTTACAGGGAAACCCATGGTTATGGGTAATTGCCGCAAATTTTAGGCAATTGGGTGTCGTAATCAAGTGTAAGCAATTGTAAAAAAGGGGTAGACAACACTAAAGTCCCATAATAGATTGAGCCCGACCTGAGGCTTTAGTGCCAATGATAATAACAATAACAAGACGGTTTCTGATGTATCCCGCTCTTAACGAAATTCACACCATTCGTGCTCAATGATGGTCCGTGAATGGGCAAATGGAAGCCCTAAAACCAAGAAAAATAATCAGGAGTGTGCACATGAAATTCCTTAAGAAAGCTACCCTCGCCACAGCCATCGCAGCAGCACCATTTGCCGCGAATGCTGATCTGGTTGCTCTGGATGATGCGGTAATGGGTAACACCACCGGTCAGGCAGGTGTGACCATCGAGATTGATATTGCCGGTGATGGCATTTCTATCGGTGAAGTTGAATACATCGATGAAGGTTCTCTGGCAATTGAAAATATCCAGATCAACAATGCAGATATCACCCAAACCATCGACGTTGATGCTGATGGCAATCTGGTGATGGGTGTTTCGGCTATTACAGACCTGCAGCTGTCTATCGGTAATACGGATAACCCGACTGACGCGACGGTTGCTTCTGCCAGTGGTGTAATGCTGCGCCAGGCCGGAACTCCTGCCAACAATGCAGAGCTGGTGAATAATCTCTCTATGCAGCTGGATATGGGTGCTTCGACCACCACTATCTACAACATGAGCGCATATGACAAAGTTAATGATCCTGATGGTCTTGCCGCAACCTTTGATAACGGGGTGGATCCGGTGAGTAATGCGCTGACATCCGGTGTGGTGATCGCTGCTAACGCCAGTATTGATCTGAATAATATGGATGTTGGTTTGTTCGGTTACACGGATGAGCAGGCTGAGGCTCGTGCTGACTCCGTTGCTATGGGTGGTAATGGCAATGGTTCCCTTGATGCAGGAGAGGAGGGTGTGTACAACTCCCTGCGTAATGGCTCAGCTATTCAGATTACTGGTGTGCAGTTCTATGACACTGATGGTTCTGGCAACCGTATTAACGCAACCATTGATCAGAAAATCTGGGCGAATGGTGGTTCTGTAGCTCAGGGTGGTGGTGTTTATATCGCGATGGGTGAATTGAGTGGTACGCTGGAGGTGGGTGGTATTGCCATTGCGCAGCAATCCATTGGTACTGTAAAGATCTCTGATATCAATCTCTCTGGTATGACCCAGCGTATCTACGGTCACTGATCGGGCGCTGAAAAAGACCCGCTTCGGCGGGTTTTTTTATGCCGTGAATTTGCTGTTTTTGTCAGAAAACACCCGGTAAAAGGCCTGATTATCTATTGGTTGGAAAGGCCCTTTTCTGTACTATTGTACACCTCGCGAATATAACAATAATAAATCCGGAGGGGCCGCAGGCCATCATTCGTGTTCATCATTCTGTTGGGATCCATCATAGGTTTTGCAATGGTGCATGAGTTTGCCATTGTGAATGATCGTCCGCAGGGGGATACCGTTTACCGGGTCGCTGTTAATGAAGATTTTCAGCACGATGAAGTGGTAAATGTTGAACCTCTGGTACGCCAGAAATTCCGTAACGTCGTCCGCCAGGCGTATGACTATTCCTGTGGTTCAGCCGCACTCACTACCTTGCTCGACTTTTATCTCGGACGTAACTTCCAGGAGCGTCAGGTGATGGAAGGTTTGCTGAGGTTCGGCGAAACAGAGCGGATTATCGAACGCCGCGGCTTTTCGCTGCTGGATATGAAACGTCTGGTGACTGCGCTGGGCCATCCGTCCGGCGGTTTTAAAGCGGAAGCCAAAGACTTGCTGGAGCTGGATCACCCCGCGATTGTGCCTATTGAATATGCAGGATTTAAGCATTTTGTGGTGCTGCGCAGCGTTTATGAAGGGCGGGTCTATCTGGCCGATCCTGCTCTCGGCAATATTAGTTTCACCCTGAACCGGTTCCTGGAAGTCTGGGATAACAATGTGTTGTTTATCGTCTTCCCTAACGGACATAAGCCTGCTTCCGGACTTGAGCTGCGCGAAGAGGATATGCGTTATGTTGCAGATTATGTGATTGCAGAAAATGCATATCGTGAATTCCCTCTGATGGCAATGCGCTACAGCGACAGCATTACCAACAAATTAGGTGAGCTGTATAACAATGCTTATTCCTCTTACCAGCAGAAAACAGATGAACAAGGTGAAGCAGTCGTTGATGAAGAAAGCGGTAATCCGGTTTATGAGATTGTCGTCGAGGATTCATCCGACGGCCGTAAACGTGATGAATTTAATGTCCGCGTGACGGACGACCCCAATGAAAGCATTCATAAAGAACTGCGCTTCAGAAGAAAATAATAATACGGGATCAAAGGGATATTATGGGTAACCGGTTAATTTTGGCCGCCTCGCTGGCGTTGCTGACATTCTCAAACAATCTGTTGGCTGAGCAGGATGCTGATCTTTCCAGAGCGCGGGAGGCGCTGTCCAAACAGGAAAACGATGCCGATACAGAAAAGGCGCTGGAAGAAGTATTTGAGGCGGCAGAGAAAAACTATTCCCTGTTGCGTGAAGGCGGCGTATCGCTGAATTATAACTTTGATTACAGTTACTACGGCGATCAGCGTCTGGATCTGGTGATTGAACCAACGCTGGATTCTGAAGGCCAGCCAACAGGGTCATCTACGATACGTAATGCGGATGTCAGTCCGGTTGCCAGTCATACTTTTACCAATTCCTTCGCACTGGATTATGGTCTGTTCGACAATCTGACGATTGGTGGGCGCCTGCCGCTGGTCGCAAAATTCGATACCGAAGATTCTCTGACTGCTTATTCTCTGGGTGATATCAGCTCAACGGTTCGCTATCAGCCGTTCGAATACATACCGGGTAAGCTCAGCCAGACATGGTTTGGCAGTCTTAAACTGAAAACCGGTGACAGTCCGTATGAGATCGATACGGACGAAAGTCTGTCGACAGGCTCTGGTTACTACACGGTATCCGGTGGCGTCAGTGCATCAAAAGTACTGGATCCTGTCGTTCTTTTTGGTTCCGCCAGTTATGGCTATAACCTGCCGGAAAAAGGGCTCAATCAGGTTCGCGGCTCGTCTTTGCTGACAGAAGTTCATCCTGGCAGCAGTATTTCTTTCTCTATGGGCTTTGCTTATTCCCTGTCTTACGACGTATCGCTCAGTGCGTCTTTTCAGGGGTCTTTTAATGACGAGACGACATTTGTATTCCGTTCCGGTGGAGAGCGTCAGACATCGACTGTCGGCAGTCAGATGTCAGGCATCATGAACTTTGCGCTTGGTGTCAGGGTGTCACCAAAAACCATTGCTAACGTTAACGTCGGGTTTGGTATGACAGAACTTTCCCCGGATATCATTCTGGGGCTCTCGTTACCAATCGATATAGAAGGTGTTAAGGCTCCGGCAGGAAGCTGAGCTTTGCCATGACATGGATCGTAATAACAATAATTAAGCAGTGGCACATGTTAATGAGATTTCTCACCGGTTTATTTTTGCTGATGCCTGTCTTTGCCTATGGGCAGCTGTCGCAGAACCTGTTTATTGATACCAAGGCAATGTCGCTCGGGAATGCGGTAACGGCTGACCCGGTCGGCATTATGGATATTCATTTTAATCCGGCAGGTCTGACGAAGCTGGATGACCGGCAGATTCAGATACAGCTTATGAATATCGTGCTGAAATCGGAGGCTGATTTCAGCTTGCCTGAGGATTACGACTCATCCCAGGCTGGATTGCTGGACATCGCAGATGATCCGATCCTCGATCAGAATGGCAATGCGAAAAGCGAAGCGACAGCCGCAGCGTATATTCCTGGCTATGGCATTATGCCAATGACATTGCCGTTGCTGACGCTGCCCAATGGCGGTATTTCCATCAAACCTCCAGGTTCAAAATTCACCTTTGCTAATGCGGTATATGCACCAATGGCCGCGGGCTTTGCCAAAGAGGATGATGACGCCGGGCGGTTTCAGGCGAAGCAGGTAGCGCTGCAGCGCTTTACCTATTTCTCACCTTCTTTTGGTTATCAGGTAAATGATCAACTTTCTCTGGGGGCGGGTTTTCTGTTCTCCCATCAGGCGGTTGCAGTGGTTCAGGATATTCGTGCGCCCAATGTGCTGATATCGGTTCTGGAAGAATTGCAGGATGCATTTGCCTGTTTTGATGATAATGGTAATTCCACAGGCAATGACCCGCTGGCGCCGATTATCAGCCTGTGCGGCGGTAATGTCGGACCCTATGACGATGTGGGCGAGCTGACGATTAAAACCGAAGAGACGCTCTCTCCGTCTTTTAACCTTGGCCTGTTATGGGAGCCGGTTGACTGGTTTGCTTTTGGTATGGGGTATCAGAGTGAAGCAAAATCCCGACTCAAGGGAACCTATGAACTGAATTACTCCGACGACTTTGCTGACTTCTTCCGCACATTTAACAACTCAATCGTCGGTGCTATTGGCGGTGCTATCTTTTCACTGCCAACCGGGCTTAAAAAAGAAGCAGGGAATGTCACCACAGAATTAATATATCCGCAGCATTTTCAGACAGGGATTAAATTACGTTTCCTGGATGACTTTCAATTTAACGCCGATGCCGGCTGGACGGACTTTGATAAGTGGGATGAGCTGAAATTCCGGTTTGACCGTCAGGTCAGTTTTCTTGGGGCAGCCAAAACACTTGCTCCGGATCTGGTGACTAACGATACGCTGCGCCAGCCGCTGGGTTACAAAAGTGTGTGGAGTTTTGGCTTTGGTTTTCAGTATGACCTGAATTCCCGTGTTCAGCTGCGTCTTGGCTACGAACCGCGTAAATCGTCAATCCCGGATGAAGCCCGCAGCATTCAGGCACCGTTAGGATTCGCCCGCATGTACAGCCTGGGTATGGGGTATCAGTGGGACCTGGATACTGTGGTTGATCTGTCGCTGAGTTTTATGCAATCTCAGGAAACGATTCTGGCCGATCCGCAGGATGCTGAAGCGAGTGGCGAATATGAAAATTCCAGTAATGCACTTAACCGAAACTGTCTTACATGTACTGTAACCAATCCGTATCCCGGGCTGGACGTAGAAACCCGGCTGACCATTGGCGCCGCAGGTTTCTCCTTCCGTACCAAGTTCTGACCATTATCTTTATCTGTTCTGGTGTGGCGCCGGCGACAGCAGCAGAGGATGGATATTTTACCTGGATGGATGCTGAAGGGCGTATTCACAACTCTCCGCGCCCAGCTGTTAAGGTGAAAGAGGGTGGCGGGCAAGAGGATGAGGGGCAAGCGGGTGACGGGCAAAAGATTCGGGCAGCAGGCGCAGATTCTGAAAATAATGGGCAGAACACGAATACGAACACGAAAAAAGCCTCGATAGATAGGCCAAAAGATACAGCTTCAGATGCAGCCTCAAACACCCCAGTAGATGTACGAACAGATTCAAATGCAAAAGTCCCGGCGGCTGAAGAGTATCTCAGTGAAGCGGAACTCGAAGCGGCGTTAGAGCAGGAACGGCAGGAGCATCCGCCATTTTTTATCTGGACTGACACCGATGGCCGGGTGCGCAGCGAGTTTATTCCTCAGGGAGCTGTGGCAGGTGGTCAGGAGAATAATGCTGACAGTGAAACAGTGTTCTACGATCACATTCTGATTCCACCGCAGCGGGTTGCATCCGCAGTCCGGCAATCCGGGTGTTGCGCAGCTTTTCGCCAGCAGGCGAAACCTTTGCGGGCAGCGGGTAGTTCGACGATTTTTCGTCATATCCAGCAGAACAGTCCTTTTCCGGCCAGGAGTGGCTTGTCGCCAGCCTGGTATTTTTATAATGCGGAAAACACGGATGCCTTCACGCTGACATTGCGCATCCGAAGTACTGATGTGGACGCCGCGCTGATCGCGGTGGATGATGACTTTGTGCCGCTGCATTACCTTGAGAGGATGCAGGAGCAGACTATTCCGGCTAACTGGCATCGCCAGGCATATCGTGAATCCGTGATCCGTATTGAGGACCCGGATGTTCGTGGATACATACTGTTCTTCCGCGGTGCGGTACCGGAAGATTCCTCCCTTGAGGTAGAATGGTTCTGATTTCAGTAGGAACCATTCATGGATAAGCATCCCCTAAATTTAACCACCGCTTCAGCCATTCAGCATGCGCTGGTTATTCAGAAACCCAGATTACGGACAGACGGCGAATTACGTCGGCTGGTGTTATTGCATGGCGCTGGCGTGGCGGGTGAAGTTACCTGGATGTATCTGGTGAATTATCTGGAAGAGTGGGATGAAATTCTGATTCCGGATTTCGCTGGTATGGGCAAAAGCCGCTTTCTTGATAACGGCGAACCGGTTGTGAATGACTATGCCCGACAGATTCAGGAACTGCTGATCCGCATTAACTGGAGTAGGGTGGATATTGCCGGGTATTCCTTCGGTGGTATGGTGACCCATGCTCTGGCTGAGACTGGCCAGCCGGTTAATAACGTTTATCTGCTGGAACCTGCCATGTTGTTTTCCGGCGATAAAACTGAGCTTAATGCCAAAGCCGGAACCTATGCTGATATTTCTGCGGCGATTTTATCCGGTAATGCGGATGACAACACGTTTCTGAAATTTCTCGATTCCGTTTCACCGGCACGACCGGCCAACAGTGCGGTGGATCAGATGACGATCAATCGTCTTAAAGAAAACCGTGATGGCTTTGCTTTGTCTTTAAATGCGGTGAGCGTTGAAATAATGCAGCGTGCGGATTATTTCCTGAGCTGGCAGGCGCCATGGTCCGGTGTGAGTTTTGTCGGTGGTTTAACGCCGGCCTATATGCATGAGCGCCATCAGCAGCTGGCAGAGACAAGTTCAGACTGGCGTTATGAGTCGGTAGCGGGTGCAGATCACAGTCTGGTGTTTACCAAGCCGCGCACCATTGCCCGTGCCATGAATGCTCACCGGGCAACACGCGGTTCCTGACGATGTTTACAGCAACAGCGCCTGCGCTCAGTTGCGCAGGCGGCGTTCCAGTTGCGTTTCCACCATAATGCGCGTGGAAATTTCCTCAATCGATTTATCCGTGGTGCTGATGAAGGGAATGTTTTCCCGTTGATACAGCATCTCGACTTCATCAATTTCGTGATAACACTGTTTCAGTGAGGCGTAGCGGCTGTTGGCACGGCGTTCATTACGGATGGCTGCCAGGCGATCCGGGTCGATGGTCAGACCAAATAATTTGTGACGGTATTTTTCCAGACTGACCGGAATTTTCAGGTCATCCATATCCTCTTCGGTCAGCGGATAATTTGCTGCCTTGATGCCGAACTGCATGGCCAGGTAGAGACAGGTAGGCGTTTTGCCGGAGCGCGAAACACCGACCAGAATAATGTCTGCTTCTGCATACTGGCGGGTGCGGGCACCGTCATCGTTATCCAGTGCAAAATTCACCGCATCAATACGGGCGATATAGCTGGAACTGGTGGCCGAGGAGTGCGAGGTGCCGACACTGTAGGAGGATTCTACCTGCAGCTCAGCTTCCAGTGGCGCCAGGAATGCTCCGAAAATATCAATCTTCAAAGCATTGGCTGAATCAATAATCCGGCGGATATCACCATTTACAATGGTGTCGAACACGATCGCGGGCTTGCCGCTTTTTTCAGCAGCAGCATTGATGCGATCGGCTGCGTTATGGGCTTTTTCGACTGAGTCGATATACGGCAGGGTGACCCGCTCGAATTCGATAGCCTTGAATTGAGACAGCAGGCTGTTGCCCAGCGTTTCTGCGGTGATCCCGGTACCGTCCGAGATAAAGAAGGCGGTTCTCTTCATGTGGAAATTTGTTTCCCGTGGACTTAGTATTACGCAGCCAATGACCGCTTAGGCGAGTTTATTTGATTCTGGCAGGTGTGCATAGTTACAGGAGAAGCACGTTGACTGATTACGTACTGTGGTTTGATCAGGTATCCATGGGTGATGTGGAAAGGGTCGGGGGCAAAAATGCGTCCCTCGGTGAAATGATCAGCAACCTCTCAGAGGCCGGTGTTTCGGTTCCCGGAGGCTTTGCAACCACGGCGGATGCATACCGCGAATTCCTCGCGTTTGAAGGGCTGGATCAGCGTATCCAGAAAGCCCTCGACGCTCTTGATGTAAACGATATCCGCTCATTGAGCGATACCGGCGCACAGATCCGTAGCTGGATTCTGGATGCGCCGCTGCCGCCGCAGCTGGAAAAAGACGTACGTGAAGCCTTCAGCAAACTGCAGGAAGGTAATGCCAA
>NZ_DJIO01000144.1:19482-23122 GCF_002433655.1 Thalassolituus sp. UBA6592
TTCGCCGGTCAGCAGGAAACTCACCTGAATATTGTTGGTATCGACAACGTTCTGCTGGCGATCCGCGATGTGTTCGCCTCTCTGTTTAACGACCGCGCCATTGCCTACCGTGACCACCAGGGCTTTGACCACCATAAAGTGGCTCTGTCTGCTGGTATTCAGCGCATGGTGCGCAGTGAAACGGCTTCCAGTGGCGTTATGTTTACACTGGATACCGAATCCGGTTTCGATAAAGTGGTGTTTGTGACCTCCTCATACGGCCTCGGTGAAACCGTGGTGCAGGGCGCCGTTAACCCGGATGAATTTTACGTTCACAAAGAAAACCTCTCTGCTGGCCGTCCGGCCATCCTGCGCCGCAATCTGGGCGCAAAAGCGATCAAAATGGTTTACAGCCAGGATGCCAGTGTAGGTAAGTCGGTTGAGACTCAGCGCGTTGACCGCAATCTGCGTCAGGTGTTCTCGCTGGCGGATGACGAGGTTGAGAACCTTGCCCGTCAGGCCATGATCATTGAGAAGCACTACCAGCGTCCGATGGACATTGAATGGGCCAAAGATGGCGATGATGGCAAGCTTTACATTGTTCAGGCCCGTCCGGAAACCGTGAAAAGCCGTGCCAGCAAGAACGTTATGGAGCGCTACCTGCTGAAAGAGACCGGCAAAGTGCTGGCCGAAGGCCGCTCCATTGGTCACCGCATCGGTAAGGGTAAAGTCCGTGTCATCAACAGTGTTGAAGAGATGGATCAGGTGCGCGAAGGGGATGTATTGGTCGCCGATATGACTGACCCTGACTGGGAGCCGGTTATGAAGCGCTCTGCCGCGATTGTGACCAATCGTGGTGGCCGTACCTGTCATGCTGCGATCATCGCCCGTGAGCTGGGTATTCCTGCGGTGGTTGGCTGTGAGGATGCCACTGAACTGCTCAGTGATGGTCAGGAAGTGACGGTTTCCTGTGCAGAAGGGGACACAGGTTTTGTTTATGAAGGTGCGCTGGACTTTGATGTGCGTACCAACAGCGTGGATTCCATGCCGGATCTGCCGTTCAAGATTATGATGAACGTCGGTAACCCGGATCGTGCCTTCGACTTCCAGGGGCTGCCAAGTGCCGGTGTTGGTCTGGCACGACTGGAATTTATTATTAACCGTATGATCGGCGTGCACCCTAAAGCACTGCTGAACTTCGATTCCCTGCCGGAAGAAGTGAAGCCGACCGTTGAGCGCCGTATCTCCGGCTACCCGGGTCCGGTGGACTTCTACGTGGAAAAACTGGTGGAAGGTATCTCCACTCTGGCCGCAGCGTTCTGGCCTAAGCGTGTGATCGTACGTCTGTCAGACTTCAAATCCAACGAGTACGCCAATCTGATTGGTGGTCGTCTGTACGAGCCGGAAGAAGAGAACCCGATGCTGGGTTTCCGTGGCGCATCCCGCTATATCTCGAAAAACTTCCGCGACTGCTTTGAGCTCGAATGTCGTGCCATGAAAAAAGTCCGTAACGAGATGGGCTTTACTAACGTGGAAATCATGGTGCCGTTTGTGCGTACCGTGGGTGAAGCGGAGCAGGTATCTAACCTGCTGGCGGAAAACGGTCTGAAGCGCGGCGAGAATGATCTGAAACTGATCATGATGTGCGAACTGCCAGCCAACGCACTGCTGGCGGAACAGTTCCTGGAATACTTTGATGGTTTCTCTGTCGGCTCCAACGACCTGACCCAGCTGACTCTGGGTCTGGACCGTGATTCCGGCATTATTGCGCACCTGTTTGACGAGCGTAACGAAGCCATTCTGGCGTTGCTGGAAAATGCGATCAGAGCCTGTAAGAAAGCCAATAAGTACATTGGTATCTGTGGTCAGGGGCCGTCCGATCACCCGGATTTTGCCAAATGGCTGATGGAACATGGTATCGACAGTGTTTCCCTTAACCCGGATTCCGTGCTGGATACCTGGTTCTTCCTGGCGGATAAATAAGGATAGTTAAACCGGAATGAAAAGCAGCAGTGAGCTTTTCCCGGTCAGTCTGCTGCGGGCGGATGCCTTTAGCGGACTGACAGAGGATGTGTATCTCGTAAAACATAACCGCGACCCGGACCTCAGTGTCCAGGTCGCGGTTTCTCATCTGGGTTACCAGAATAAGCCGCACAGTGGGGTTCCTGTGATTCTGCTGCATGGCAGTTTCAACAATCGTGGATTCTGGCTGTCAGGCGTTGGTGAAGGTCTCGCCCGGCATTTGCTGGATCAGGGCTTTGACGTCTGGATGATGGATATGCGCGGCCATGGTATGTCGCCACGCAATCAGGACTACCGCAGTAACACCCAGGAACGCTATGCCTTGTATGACCTGCCGGCAGTTGCCGAGTTTGTCCATGAAAAATCCGGTAAAGCGCCGGTCTGGCTTGGCCATTCATTGGGTGGGGTGACCATTGCAGCGGCGGTTGCCGGCGGTCTGCTGCGCGACGAAAAGTGCAGTGGCATGGTCATTATTGCAGCGCAGGCTATCCGTCGGCCAATGTACCAGTGGGTTCCGTTTGCTTCTCTGGCTGCCCGTACCCGGGTAAATATGAAAGGAGAGCTGGACGGGCGTAAACTGGGCTTAGGTCAGGAAGCAGAGCCAGCCGGTATTATTGATGAGTATCTTGCCAGACATTCGCTGTTTGGCGCCTGGCAGCTGGCATCCACGCAGCAGAAGCTGTTACCGGCCTGGAAAGATGGCACCCCGGTGCCTTTGCTGGCGCTGGCCGGAGAGGCTGACCGTTCTGAGCCGGTGGAATATTGCTCGCGCTTTGCCGCGCTGTACGGTGGCGATAAAACATTTATCCCTCTCGGTACCGGCTCTGGCTTAAGTCAGGACTACGGTCATCTGGATATGATGTCTGGACAGACTGCAGGCAAAGAAGTCTGGCCCCAAATATCTGACTGGCTCAAAGCCACTCACTATAGAAGCCTGAATCAGAAGCCTGAATCACCGCACACGTCGGACGGCAGATGCAGGGGTGAATGCCCGGCATCGAACGCTGTCCGGACTTGACAGGCCCTTGGGGCATTCGTGGTAAAGTGTCAGCACACCCAAACCCATTTTCATAATTAAGGAATACGCTATGACCCGATACATTACTCCGGATCTGTGTGATGAATACCCGGATCTGGTTCAGGTTGTTGAGCCGATGTTCACCAACTACGGCGGCATTGAGTCATTTGGTGGTGAGATCGTTACTGTCAAATGTTATGAAGACAACTCCAAAGTGAAAGAGCTGGTCGAGCAGGATGGCAAGGGCAAAGTCATGGTCATCGATGGTGGTGCTTCCATGCGTAAGGCGCTGATGGGTGACATGATCGCCGAAAAAGCTGCGAAACACGGCTGGGAAGGTGCGATTATCTACGGTTGCATTCGTGATGTTGATGCCATTATGGAGACCGATCTGGGCGTTCAGGCGCTGGCGACTGTTCCGCTGAAGACTGACAAGCGCGGCCTGGGTGACATCAATGTCCCGGTTAAATTTGGCGGCGTTGAGTTCATTCCGGGCCAATACGTCTACGCTGATAATAACGGCGTGATCGTATCTCCTGAACCTCTGAGCATGCCTGAATAAGGGCTGCTCAGCATCTGATACCTGAAAAGCCCGGCCATGCCGCAATGCTGTTCACTTAA
>NZ_DJIO01000035.1:0-2705 GCF_002433655.1 Thalassolituus sp. UBA6592
CCCAAACTGTGGGACAGCAGTGGCGCGATGCCGGTTTTTTATAGGGCTGTTTCTGTATCAGAACGGACTCAGTTCGATAACGACTTCCTGCCCCTCAATATTGATGCTCTGCAGCATCATACGCGCCATAGACTGAGTCATATCTTCATCACTCAGCGTATACACTGGCTGATCTTTTACAGCCGGGGTGATGGCATCCTGCGCAATCTTGATAAGTTGCGGCTGAAAGCTCGGCGGAACACCGTTCAGTGCCAGTTCGGTGACTTCCGGATCGTCGATATAGAAGCTGTAATTATCTTTGTTGTAACGCACCTTGCCACTCACCGTCACCATGCCCTGACTTTGCAGACCGATGCTGGTTTGTACCTGCGTGAACGCGCGAATCTGAGCCCGCTGAGTATCGCTCAGCAAGGTCAGTGTAGGGTCTGACATTGTCAGCACGAACATACCGCGTTGCTGAGTCAGCGGCATGCGCTTATTCAGTTCCTGTTGCAACTGCTCCTGTGTGACGCGCATTTCATAAGCGCAGGTAAACGCAGTTTGCAGCAGCAGGACAACCAGCAGGAATGTCTTGTTTAACATGGAATCTCTCATTGACGGATTTTGCGGATCTTACGGTCGATCTGCCATTTCCAGAAGGCGGCCAGCAGCGAACCACTGATGTTATGCCAGACGCTGAACAGCGCACCGGGCAGTGCCGCTACCGGGCCGTAGAATTTAAGCGCCAGCGCAACACCAAGCCCCGAGTTCTGCATGCCGACTTCCAGCGCAATGGTGCGCGCTTCGGCCTCGGTATGACCGTTCCAGCGGGCGATAGCGTAGCCCAGACCCAGGCCCAGCAGGTTGTGCAGAATGACGGCGATGGCGGTGGTCATGCCCAGTGTCTGAATTTCTTCGGCATTCAGTGAGACGACGATGCCGATGATGGCCAGAATAAAAGCACTGGCGATGTCCGGCAGTTTGCTGTTGATGCTGCGCCCTACCTGCGGCAGAAACTGATTGCACAGTAAGCCGGCGAGTACGGGCAGAACAACGATTTTACCGATACTGATGATCATGCCCGTGGTATCAACCTGAACCTCGGCAGCGGCGTAAAAGGCGACCAGCCAGGGCGTCAGGATAACTCCCCAGAGTGTCGACATCAGCGTCATACTGACCGACAGGGCCACGTCGCCACGGGCGAGAAAGGTCATCACATTGGAGGACGTACCGCCGGCACAGGCGCCGACAATGATCAGGCCGATGGCAATGTCATCCGGCAGTGCCATGATTTTCACCAGCGCCCAGGCCAGCAGCGGCATAATAATAAACTGCAGCAGCACGCCCAGTGCGATGGGCTGTGGTTTATTCCATACGCGGCGGAAATCCTGCCAGCGCAGGGTCAGGCCCATGCAGAACATGACAATGGTGAGGAAGGGGACAATGGCTTCCTTCAGGTTGCTCAGCGGCTGCGGGTCGTACCAGGCGGCAATGCTGATGATTACGGCCAGAAAAGGAAAATAACGGTTAACGGACAACATACGGAGTCTCCCGGAATGGGCGGCTATCTTACCCCATGCCGGGCGTGAACTCAGCCCTCAGCTAATCCTATAAGCAGGCTACCATTTGGCATCCTGGGCGGCTTCGGGTTCCTCTGAGCGGCTGAGAAAGCGGACAACTGTACGACTGACGGCACGCGGCGTTATCTGGTTCAGCAGCCAGACAAAAGAGAAAAATGCACTGACCGGGCGATGCGTACGCGGGTTTTTAATCTGTGCTACTACGCCGTCGGCGACTTCCGCGGCATTGAGATTAACGCCGAGACGTTCCAGCACCGGCGCGCCGCTGGCCTGATCCATCAGCAGGGGCGTGGTGACAAACGGTGGCATAATATCGCAGACGCGGATATCGAATTCTTCCCACTCCAGCTGCAGTGCTTCAGTGAAGCCACTGACGGCAAATTTCGAGGCGGAATAGCTGGCCATGTGTGGAATGCCATAGGCAGCGCAGGCGGAACTCATATTGATGACGGTTGAGCCGGGGCTGTTTTTCAGATACTGAAATGCCGCATGGCAGCAGTGCATCACGCCCATAACATTAACGTTAATAATCTGCTGATGGCGTTTGCTGCTCATGGCTTCAAAGCGGTCGATCTGCAGGATACCGGCACAGTTGAACAGCACATCCAGCTGTCCGCCCCATTGCATGGCAAATTCACCAATGACCTGTTCCACCCGGTAGGCGTCGGTAACGTCCAGCTGCCAGTGCGAAACACGGCTCCGGTCCCAGCCGTCGATTGCTTTTACCAGAGCGTACTCATCGACATCAGCCAGCCCCAGAATCCATCCCTGAGCATAGAGTTTTTGTGCGGTCGCGAAACCGATGCCGGAGGCGGCACCGGTAATAAAAATAGTCTGGGGCATAGTTTTGTTATGTTTTTTATTATTATTTTTTGGTTTGAGCCGATTTATTCTGCCTTTTCAGAGCAGATCAGCAATGGTAATCCGCGCCATAATATTGGCCTGTTACATTTTTATTGCAGCGGACTTGATGACGTCATGGTGCAGTTTTTGGCCCGCTCAAACAAGCTGGTGTTTTTACTGGCAAAGAAAAAGCGGCCCGGAAGCCGCTGCTGTCCCACAAATTTCTATTCAAGCATTTTCGAAAAATGTCAGGCCCTTGTCCTCATAGAGGGGCCTTCCGAAACGTCGGACCGCCCCTCTCGC
>NZ_DJIO01000112.1:0-4664 GCF_002433655.1 Thalassolituus sp. UBA6592
TGCATTGACCGGTTGAATCTACCATGGCTTTTTTTAAGTTCTCCACTCTGCAGTTCCCTGACCATGAGCGCATGATGGCGGCGCAGGATATTTACGCCGCCGTCGCCAATATCGAGCTGAAACCGGCGAAGGATTCAGTTCCGAACATCGAAACCATGATCCGCCTGTTGCCGGGGGTATCCATCGGCTGGGTGAAAACCTCTCCACTGATTGTCGACCGAAAAAAGAAGCACATTGCCGACGGTAATGATGACCTGGCGTTGCTGCTGAACCCGTTGGGCAATGCCTCGTGGGGAACCTCCATTGCCAATCAGGGGGATTCCATCTGGTCGCCGGGTATGGGCTGCATCAGCTATAACGATCTGCCCGGTACCATCAGCTTTCAGGGTCAGCAGACTTATATGCTGAACATTAATCTGTCTCGGGACATGTACGGGCCGTTAATAGCCAGACTCAAACATGGTCAGAGTCCGATCACAGATAAAGAAGTCTTTAATCATCTGAGCCGTTACGCGCTTGATCTTATGCGGGATGATCCGCAGGGCGAGGAGAACCCGCTGGAGCAGACCAATCAGATTGTCGATCTGATCGCTCTGGCCATTGGTGCACCGCGCGATTATACGGTTCATGCACGACAGAACGGCCTGAAACAGGCGCGTATGAAGGCGGTTAAAGCGGATATCAATCTGCACTATTTCCGTGGAGATATGTCCGTTGACTGGATCGCCCGTCGCCATGGTATTTCGCCAAGCTACGTCCGCGCTATGTTTGAACGTGAGGGCACCAGCTTCACCGATTACGTCCTCAATGTGCGGCTGAAGAAAGCGTTTGACTGTCTGTCTGACCCGTTACAGGCGAAACGGGCGGTGAACGACATTGCCTACAGCTCTGGATTTAATAACTCGACCTGGTTCTACCGTGCCTTTAAAAAGCACTTTGGCTTCTCGCCGGGCGAGGCGCGGGCAGGTTAAACACAGGCAAAGGACTGGCGATTGTGACAGATGGCTCGTAAACCACAGGCTGGGCGGCTTTCTCCTTAACCACAGGCCAGGCGGCCTTTGCCTTATCTACAGGCTTGAGTGGCCTCCACGTTATCTCTAGAATGGTGCGCTTTGTACACATACCAGGTTTTTTACTATGAGCGACAAGCCAGAACTCCCGAACCAGCTGTCTGTGAACCCTAAAAGCAAGTTCTACGCAGAAGAATACTTCGAGCATGAAATCGGTATCCGCCTGAATGGCAAAGAACGTAACGACGTTGAGGAATACTGCATCAGCGAAGGTTGGGTGAAAATCTCTTCGCCAGTAGCGAAAGACCGTTTTGGCCGTCCAATGCTGGTTAAACTGAAGGGCACGGTTGAGGCTTACTACAAGTAAGTTGTTCCTGCTTTCTCTTCTGACAATAAAAAACCGCCCACTTGTAAGAGTGGGCGGTTTTTTTATGTGTTCTGCTGAATCAGATTGCCTGAAGAGAATCGAGTAGGTCGGGAATGTCAGTGCTGATGATGTTCCAGAGAATGTCGTTATCGATACCAAGATAACCATGAATCAATTGGTTGCGTGTTGCGACCATCATCCGCCATGGAATATCTGGATACTGGCGGCGTACTTCGTCTGGGATATGTGTTGCAGCTTCACCGATTAATTCGATGTTTCGGATGGTTGCGTCGTAAGTCAGACTACTATGTTCAAATTCAGTCTGCGTCATATCGGCAGTGTAGCTGAGTACTTTTTCAGCGCAGGCGATCATATCGCTGATATAAAAACGCCACTCCCGCTCAGACATCAATTTTGTCCTTATTTACATAAGGTTTAAGTTCTTTTCTCAGGGCTTTTGCGGTGACAAGGTCTACAGCAGAACCCAGCTGATCTTCCAGATAAAACTGAACGCCAAAGAACTGTTTGGAGGTGGCAGGACCGTCGAAATCCACCAGAATATCCACATCACTGTTATCATCAGCAGAATCACGGGCCGTTGAGCCGAACAGAGACAGGGCTGAAAGGCCAAAGCGCTCCTGCAAGACAGGTTTGCATTGCGACAGGATCTGCAAAGCACGATCACGGTTCATGGTTGCTCCTGTTATTCTGATGATGGATTCTGTTGAAGTGTACCCCAAACCGGCCTGATAGCGTAACGAATGCACCTGAAGGCGAGTATCCGGGATTGAAACCTCAAGCAACACCAAAAGGTATTGCAGGAGACTTCACTCCCGGCGCGAGCGTTATTGAAGGAAAAGCGCTTGTTACAGCGCTTTCACTTTCTCAATCTGCTCTTTCAGTTTTACGATATCGCGGGCAAAGCCGGCGGCTTTTTCTTTCTCTTTAGCGATGACGGCTTCCGGAGCTTTATCGGTAAAGCCTGGGTTCGACAGCTTGTTCTCCACGCGCTGTTGTTCTTTTTCCTGTTTTTCGATGGCTTTGTTCAGGCGCGCAACTTCTGCGTCTTTATCAATAAAGCCAGCCATTGGAATCAGAATTTCCATATCGCCAACCAGCTGAGTCACCGACATCGGCTCTTCGTCGCCTTCGTTCAGCCAGGTCACTTTTTCCAGCTTCGCCAGCTTCATCAGGAAGGCCTGGTTATCGTCAGCGCGGCGGAAGTCTTCGTCGCCGCCGTTTTTCAGAATCATTTCCAGCTCTTTGCTTGGCGGAATGTTCTGCTCGCCGCGGATATTGCGCACCGCGGTGATTACGCCTTTCAGCCATTCGATATCGGCTTCGGCGTCGGCGTCGATCAGGGCTTCCTGAGGCTCAGGGTAGGCTGACAACATAATAGTGTCGCCTTCTTTACCCGCCAGGTCTTTTACCTGATGCCAGATGGATTCGGTAATAAACGGAATAATCGGATGCGCCAGACGCAGAGTGGCTTCCAGTACGCGTACCAGAGTGCCACGGGTGCCGCGTTTTTCTTCTTCGGTGGCGTTCTCATCCCACAGAACTGGTTTAGACAGTTCCAGGTACCAGTCGCAGTATTCGTTCCAGATAAACTCGTACAGTGCCTGTGCGGCCATATCAAAGCGATACTGATCCATGTGGCGGCGTACTTCGCTTTCTGCGTGTTGCAGGCGCGAGATAATCCAGCGGTCAGCCAATGACAGGGCAGCAGGCTCACCGTAGGCACCACAGGCAATCTTCATGTCTTCGGTAATGGCGATGTTGGTGTTGGCTGCTGCGGCTTTTTCAACGGCTTCTTCGCCTGCCACAGACAGCATCACATAACGTGAGGCGTTCCATAATTTATTACAGAAATTACGGTAGCCTTCCAGACGCTTCATATCCCAGTTAATGTCACGGCCGGTGCTGGCCATAGCAGCAAGGGTAAAGCGCAGGGCGTCAGTACCGTGGGGGGCGATACCTTCCGGGAATTCTTTCTGGGTACGTTTGCCGATTTTTTCGGCCAGCTGCGGCTGCATCATATTACCAGTACGTTTTTCCAGCAGGGCATCCAGAGAAATACCGTCGATCATATCCAGAGGATCGAGCACGTTACCTTTGGATTTCGACATCTTCTGGCCGACTTCGTCACGGATCAGGCCGGTAACGTAAACGGTTTTAAACGGAATTTGCGGCGTGCCATCTTCGTTTTTGATCATGTGCATGGTCATCATGATCATGCGTGCAACCCAGAAGAAAATAATATCGAAGCCGGTAATCAGCACGTCAGTCGGATGGAAATCCGCCATGCGTTTCGCCACTTCAGCGTCGTCGATATTTGGCCAGCCAAGGGTACCGAAGGTCCACAGACCGGAAGAGAACCAGGTATCGAGAACGTCTTCGTCCTGATTCAGTTCAACGTCATCGGCCAGATTGTTTTTCTTGCGGATTTCTTCTTCGCTGCGGCCAACGTACACGTTGCCTTCTTCGTCGTACCACGCAGGGATACGGTGACCCCACCACAGTTGACGGGAAATACACCAGTCCTGAATATCACGCATCCAGCTGAAGTACATGTTTTCATAGGATTTCGGCACAAACTGAATATCACCGTTTTCAACGGCTTCAATTGCTGGTTTGGCCAGAGTTTTCGCGTCAACGTACCATTGGTCAGTCAGCATAGGTTCGATAACCACGCCACCACGGTCGCCGTATGGAATCACCATGTCGTTTTCAACGATATCAACCAGCAGGCCGGCTTCTTCAAAATCGGCAACGATGGCTTTACGCGCAGCGAAGCGTTCCATACCGCGGTATTTTTCCGGAATAAAACCGGAGATTTCGTCGTTAACGCTGCCGTCGGTATTAAAGGTCTGAGCTTCATCGCGGATGTCGGCATTGAAGGTCAGAACGTTAATCATCGGCAGGCCGCAGCGCTGACCAACGGCATAGTCATTAAAGTCGTGAGCCGGGGTGATTTTTACGCAGCCGGTGCCAAATTCGAGGTCGACGTAGTCGTCGGCGATGATCGGGATCAGGCGGTTCACCAGCGGCAACATGATGTGGCGGCCGATGAGGTTCTTGTAGCGCTCGTCCTCGGGGTGCACCGCGACTGCGGCGTCGCCCAGCATGGTTTCCGGCCGGGTGGTCGCTACGACCAGGTAATCCTCGCCATCGGCTGTCTTGCAACCATCTGCCAGCGGATAGCGCAGGTGCCAGAGGTGACCTTTCTCATCATGGTTTTCGACTTCAAGATCGGAAATCGCGGTGTGCAGCTTCGGGTCCCAGTT
>NZ_DJIO01000045.1:0-9586 GCF_002433655.1 Thalassolituus sp. UBA6592
GTACCCTGACCGCCAGTGAAACCCTGACAGATAACTTTGGTGTCTTTATTAATCAGAATAGACATATCTTAGTTCCCCGCTGCCTTAACTGCCTGAACTGCAGCGTCTGTTAAACTTTCAGCCGCGATGATATCGAGGCCGGAATCATCCAGTACTTTTTTACCGAGGTCGGCATTGGTACCTTCGAGACGAACAACAACAGGAACGTTTACACCAACTTCTTTAACAGCACCGATAATACCTTCAGCGATCATGTCACAACGCACGATACCACCGAAGATGTTCACCAGAACGGCTTTTACTTTGTCGTCAGACAGGATCAGTTTGAAAGCGTGAGCAACACGTTCTTTGGTCGCACCGCCACCTACGTCGAGGAAGTTAGCAGGGAAACCGCCGTGCAGAGCTACCATGTCCATAGTACCCATGGCCAGGCCAGCGCCATTCACCATGCAGCCGATGTTGCCATCCAGCGCTACGTAGTTCAGATCCCACTCAGCAGCTTCAGCTTCACGGGCATCTTCCTGTGAAGGATCCTGCATTTCCTGCAGATCTTTGTGACGGTATACAGAGTTACCATCAACGCCAATTTTAGCGTCCAGACAGTGCAGATCACCGTCTTCTTTGATAACCAGTGGGTTAATTTCGATCAGCGCCAGATCTTTTTCTACGAACAGTTGCGCCAGACCCATGAAGATCTTGGTGAACTGTTTGATCTGATCGCCCTGCAGACCCAGTTTGAATGCCAGTTCACGGCCCTGGTAAGGCTGTGCACCAGTCAGCGGATCAATGGTCGCTTTCAGAATTTTTTCCGGAGTTTCTTCCGCAACTTTTTCAATTTCCACACCGCCTTCAGTAGACGCCATGAAAACAACGCGACGGGTAGAACGGTCAACAACCGCGCCCAGATACAGCTCATTGGCGATATCCGTGCAGGTTTCTACCAGAATACGGCTTACAGGCTGGCCATTTTCGTCAGTCTGGTAAGTTACCAGATTTTTGCCCAACCACTGTTCAGCAAAGGCTTTGATTTCGTCTTTTGATGAAACCAGTTTCACACCGCCCGCTTTACCGCGACCACCGGCGTGTACCTGTGCTTTTACTACCCAACGGTCACCACCAATGGTGTCCGCTGCAGCTACAGCTTCTTCTGCAGTTTTGGCTGCCACACCTTTGGATACTGGCAGACCATACTGAGCGAAAAGCTGTTTACCCTGATATTCGTGAAGGTTCATCGCTTTTGTCCTGTCTCTTGTTTTATTGCCGGGGTTGACCCGGCGGCCTCAGTTAACCGCATAACCGATTTTGTCGGCGGCACCAGGAAGTACCATTATACGGCCATAAACAATGGCCCGGAGACCCGGGCCAGTTTATCCAGAGCTTGAATCGGAAATTCACCAAATGAAAAACGTCTTCCGCTCCAAAATTTATTCTTGTGAACACCGCCCACTGAGCGACGATGTCCTTTAATCCCTACCCGGATTATTTTTTCTTAGGCTTACGGTTCACCTTGTGAATCGCGGCATTGTTCACTGCCAGAGCAGCTTCGTGAACAGCTTCAGATACGGTTGGGTGTGAGAACACCATCATACCGATGTCTTCTGCAGTAGAGCCGAATTCCATCGCAATAACGATCTGCTGACACAGTTCGCCCGCAGCTGGACCAATAACGGTCGCGCCAAGGATGCGGTCGCTGTCAGCGTCGGCAACGATCTTAACGAAACCGTCAGTTTCGCCAGATGCCATTGCACGGCCGATCGCAGCAAATGGGAACATACCCACGTTGTACTCGGTACCGTCAGCTTTAACCTGTTCTTCAGATTTACCCACGGAAGCAATTTCCGGATGGGTGTAAATCACAGAAGGAATCACGTCGTAGTTAACCTGTGCGTGATGACCGGCTATACGCTCAGCAACCATAACGCCTTCTTCAGACGCTTTGTGTGCCAGCATAGGACCACGGACCACGTCACCGATTGCCCAGATTCCTGGTGCGTCAGTACGACATGCATCATCCACGTGAATAAAGCCACGCTCGTCCATTTCAACACCGCTGTCACCAGACAGCAGGCCTTCAGTGTATGGGCGACGGCCTACGGCAACAATCAGTTTGTCGAAGGTTTCAGTTTTTTCGCCTTCAGCATCCTGGTAAGTCACGGTTACCTGTTTGCCTTTCACTTCAGTACCGGTCACACGGGCGTTGACACGGATGTCCATGCCCTGTTTGGTGAACAATTTCTGAGCTTCTTTAGCAGCAGCCTGATCCAGGATGTGCAGGAACTTGTCCTGAGCTTCCAGTACCACAACTTCTGCACCCAGACGCATCCACACACTGCCCAGTTCCAGACCGATAACACCGGCACCAATCACGCCCAGACGCTTAGGTACTTCGGTGAATTCCAGAGCACCGGTAGAGTCAACGATAACGTCGTCTGTCAGTGGCGCAGAAGGAATGTTAAACGGTACAGAACCGGTCGCGATGATGATGTTGTCCGCTTCCAGAGTTTCTGTCTGACCTGAGTGGTTGGTAAATTCAATTTTTTTACCAGCCAGTACCTTACCGGTACCTTCAAAAGTGGTTACGCCGTTTGCTTTCAGCAGAGTCGCAACACCACCGGTCAGGTTTTTAACGATCTGGTCTTTACGCTGCAGCATGGTAGCGATGTCGATTTTCACATCACCGGTGCTGATACCATGAACGTCAAATTTTTCTTTCGCTTCTTCATAACGGTGAGAAGTATCCAGCAGCGCTTTGGATGGGATACAACCAACGTTCAGACAGGTACCGCCAAATACAGCTTTACCGTCTTTGTTCAGCCATTTTTCGATACATGCGGTTTTCAGGCCCAGCTGGGCACTACGGATAGCGGCTACATAACCACCAGGGCCGCCACCAATGACGACCACATCAAACTTATTACTCATCTCTTTTCCTTTACTATCCGATTAAATGTCCAGCAGCATACGAGCCGGATCTTCCAGCAGTTCTTTGATAGTTACCAGGAACTGCACAGCTTCTTTACCATCGATCATACGATGGTCATAAGACAGTGCGAGGTACATCATTGGCAGGATAACAACCTGACCATTTACTGCCATTGGGCGTTCCTGAATCTTGTGCATACCCATGATAGCGGTCTGCGGTGGGTTCAGGATAGGAGTAGACATCAGGGAACCGAAAATACCACCGTTGGTGATAGTAAAGGTACCGCCCTGCATGTCTTCGATGCCCAGCTTGCCGTCACGGCCGCGCTTAGCGAAATCACCGATGGTGCTTTCGATTTCAGCCAGACCCATGCTGTCAGTATCGCGCAGGATAGGTACAACCAGACCACGCTCAGTAGATACTGCAACACCTACGTCCTGGTAACCGTGGTAAACCATGTCGTTACCATCCAGAGACGCGTTCACTGCCGGGAAGCGTTTCAGGGCTTCAGTAGCCGCTTTAACGAAGAAAGACATAAAGCCCAGCTTGACGCCGTGCGCTTTCTCGAACTGATCCTTGTATGTTTTACGCAGATCCATGACAGGCTTCATGTTGACTTCGTTGTAGGTAGTCAGCATGGCCGCGTTCTGCTGCGCATCAACCAGACGTTTGGCGATGGTGGCACGCAGACGGGTCATTGGAACACGTTTTTCAACACGCTCACCGGCTGGCAGAGCTGCCGCAGGAGCAGGTGCTGCTGCTGGCGCTGGCGCTGCTGCAGGCGCAGCTTTGGTGAAGTTCTGAACGTCTTCTTTAGTAACACGACCGCCTTTACCTGTGCCTTTAACATCGGACAGGTTAATGCCTTTTTCTGCAGCCAGTTTACGTGCAGCTGGTCCGGCAACGGCATCGCCGTCGTCATCGGAATCCGCAGCAGCTTCAGCGGCAGCTGGTTTTTCTTCTGCAGCAGGTGCTGCAGCAGCTACGTCGCCTTCTTCGAAGATCGCGATGACTTCATCGCTCAGAATCACTTCGCCTTCGTCTTTGATGATATTTTTGATAGTGCCGTTGGCTGGTGCCACGACTTCCAGAACCACTTTGTCGGTTTCAATATCAACAATCAGTTCATCACGCTCTACTGGCTCGCCTGGCTTTTTGTGCCAGGTGGCCACTGTACCGTCGGCGATAGACTCAGGAAAAGTGGGTGCCTTAATTTCGATGCTCATTACATATTTTCCTTAGAAATTCTCTGCGATTACCTAGCCCTGCAGATCCAGAGCGTCTTTGATAAATTGTTCAAGCTGCTGAAGGTGCAGCGCCATATAACCTGCAGCCGGAGAAGCAGAAGCATCACGACCGGCATACTCAAGATGCAGATCAGGATTAATTTCTGCCAGAGCGCGGCGCATATGGTGCTGACTGCTGTACCAGGCACCCATGTTCATTGGCTCTTCCTGTACCCAGTAAACCTCTTTCAGATTGCTGAATTTTTTCAGCACGTCATTCAGATCGTCAGCCGGGAACGGATACAGCTGCTCAATACGCACGATGGCGATGTCGTCGATTTCTTCTGCACGGCGACGTTCGAGCAGATCGTAATAAACCTTACCGGCACACAGCAGTACGCGACGTACTTTTTCCGGATTCAGTTCATCAAGTTCATCCAGAACGGTCTGGAAGCTGCCTTCAGCGAGTTCTTCCAGTGTGCTGGTAGCCAGTTTGTGACGCAGCAGACTCTTAGGTGACATAACGACCAGCGGCTTACGCAGCGGACGGATCACCTGACGACGCAGCATGTGGTAAACCTGCGCAGGAGTTGAAGGTACACAAATCTGAACATTGTGCTCTGCACACAGCTGAAGGTAACGCTCAAGACGGGCTGAAGAGTGTTCAGGGCCCTGACCTTCATAGCCATGTGGCAGCAGCATGGTTAAGCCACACAGGCGTCCCCATTTATGCTCACCGGAAGAAATAAACTGGTCGAATACCACCTGCGCGCCGTTGGCGAAGTCACCGAACTGGGCTTCCCAGATTACCAGTGCACCAGGGGTGGTAGTGGCATAACCGTATTCAAAGGCCAGCACAGCTTCTTCAGACAGAAGTGAATCGTAGATGTCGAAGTTAGGCTGATCTTCACGGACATGCTGCAGCGGAATATACAGAGAACCGTCTTTCTGGCTGTGCAGAACAGCGTGACGGTGAGAGAAAGTACCGCGACCCACATCCTGACCGGTAAGACGGACCTGATAGCCCTGATCGATCAGAGTGGCGTACGCCATGGTTTCTGCAAAACCCCAGTTAATCGGGTTTGCACCAGCGGCCATACGGCTGCGGTCTTCCAGAATTTTGCCGGTCTGACGCTGGATCGAGAAGCCTTCCGGAACTTCCTGCTGCTGAGCAGCCAGTTCCTGCAGACGTTTCAGATCGAAGCTGGTGTCAGCCTTGGCTGTCCATTCGTGGCCCAGGTGTGGGGTCCAGTCAACGAACAGTTCTTTGTTTGGTTCTTTTACCAGACTCTTAACAACGTGGTTACCGTTATCCAGATCCTGGCGATAGTCTTCTTCCAGCTGTTTGGCAGCTGCTTCATCCAGCACACCTTCTGAAATCAGACGGTTGGCATACAGTTCACGGGTTGTTTTCTGCTTTTTGATCGCAGCATACATCAGTGGCTGAGTACCGGAAGGTTCGTCCGCTTCATTGTGACCACGACGACGGTAACATACCAGGTCGATAACAACGTCTTTCTTGAATTCGTTACGGTAATCAACAGCCAGCTGAGTAACAAACAGCACAGCTTCAGGATCATCACCGTTTACGTGCAGAATCGGCGCTTCAACCATTTTCGCCACATCGGTAGCGTATTCAGTTGAACGGGTATCGTGACGGTTGGAGGTAGTAAAACCAACCTGGTTGTTCACCACGATATGGATAGTACCGCCGGTTTTGTAAGCGCGGGTCTGAGACATCTGGAAGGTCTCCATCACCACACCCTGACCTGCGAATGCAGAGTCACCGTGGATGCTGACAGGAACCACTTTCTCGCCGGTCGTATCTTTACGACGGTCCTGACGGGCACGTACGGAACCTTCAACCACCGGAGAAACAATTTCCAGGTGAGACGGGTTGAATGCCAGCGCCAGGTGAACTTCGCCACCGGATGTCATAACGTTTGAGGAGAAACCCTGGTGGTATTTCACGTCACCGTGAGATACATACTTGGCTTTACCATCGAATTCATCAAACAGGTCGGAGGTCTTTTTACCCAGAGTGTTGATCAGGGTATTCAGACGACCACGGTGCGCCATACCGATAACAATTTCTTTTGCACCGTAGGTACCGCTGCGCTGGATCAGTTCATCCATCAGCGGAATCAGGCTTTCACCACCTTCCAGGCCGAAACGCTTAACGCCCGGGTAACGGGAGCCCAGGTATTTTTCCAGACCTTCAGCTGCGGTGAGACGCTCGAGCAGGTGTAACTTAACTTCGGAGCCGTACTTAGGATTCGTGCGTACGCTTTCCAGACGCTGTTGGAACCAGCGCTGCTCAGCCGTATTCACGATGTGCATGTACTCCGCACCTACTGTACCGCAGTAAGTGGTTTCCAATGCTTCCATAATGTCTTTCAGTGTTGCTTCTTCCTGACCGATAAACAGGGAACCGGTATGGAACTTGGTATCAAGATCCGCGCGGGAAAGGCCATGGAAAGAAAGATCCAGATCCGGCACGCTTTCACGTTGCATCAGACCCAGTGGATCGAGTTTGGCGTGTTGATGACCACGGCCACGGAAGGCGTGGATCAGCAGCAGAACCTGAATCTGCTTACGCTCGTGATCCGAACTTACAGCACTCTGAGATACCGGACGGGCTCTGTGCTGATTTTTGGAAAGAAGGAGAAACTGTTCCCGAATGGGCTTGTGAGGAGTATCTGTGGAGATATTCTCATCGACGCGGGGAAGTTTGTCGAAATAGTTACGCCACTCTTCAGGGACCTCGTTAGGATCTCTAAGGTAGGTTTCGAAGAGTTCTTCGATATAAGCAACATTACCCCCGGCGAGCTGGGAGGTGCTCCATAGTTGCTCCATTGTCTGCTCGTGCATGTACGACCACCCTGTTTTGGTAGAAAACGAGGGAAATCACCCACAGAGAAGTTGCACCGGCTCTAGCGCTACGCGAATTAGAGGGCCGATCGGATAGATCGCAAGGCCTCTGAGGTGAACCGGGAATTCCCCGTACCCTCAACTAAAAAACTAGCTTAGTTAAAAATAAAGCTTTTTGAGCTCTATTTTTGAAAAAATGTTAACGGAAGCGGGCTGTATGTCCAGCCCACTTACGTCTAATACTGTCAGAGACAGTATGTTCCGCAGTTATACCTGCTGGTTCAGCAGCATATTACGGATGTGACCAATTGCGCGCGTTGGATTAAGTCCTTTCGGGCACACATTGACACAATTCATGATGCCACGGCAACGGAACACACTGAACGGATCGCTCAAATCCGCCAATCGTTCTGCTGTAGAGGTATCACGGCTGTCCGCCAGGAAGCGGTAAGCCTGCAGCAGGCCTGATGGGCCAACAAACTTGTCCGGGTTCCACCAGAAAGAAGGACATGCAGTTGAACAACATGCACAGAGAATACACTCGTACAGGCCATCCAGTTTCGCACGCTCTTCCGGTGACTGCAGACGTTCGATCGCCGGTACCGGGGTATCGTTCACCAGGTAAGGCTTGATCTTCTCGTACTGCTTATAGAACAGAGACATGTCGATCACCAGGTCACGGATTACCGGCAGACCAGGCAGCGGACGCAGCACCAGCTTGTCCATCTTGCCTTTGGTAGGCTCAGAAATTGGTGTGATACATGCCAGGCCGTTTTTGCCGTTAATGTTCATACCGTCTGAACCACACACGCCTTCACGGCATGAGCGGCGGTAAGCCAGAGTCGGATCCTGTTCTTTCACCAGATTCAGAACATCGAGAACCATTACGTCCCTGTTACCAGGGATCGTAATCTCGTAGTCCTTCATGTAAGGCGCTTCGTCAGTTTCCGGATTATAGCGATAAATACTCACCAGCATTTTTTTGCTCCCCTATTAATAAGTACGGATCTTCGGCGGGAATGCTTCCATGGTTTTTGGAGCAAAGTTAACCGCACGTTTACCGATAGTCTTGGTGGCTGGGAAGTACAATGAGTGGCACAGCCAGTTCTCATCGTCACGCTCAGTGAAGTCATTACGGGCGTGAGCACCGCGGGACTCTTTACGCTCAATCGCAGCAACAGCAGTCGCGTAAGCCGTCTCGAACAGGTTATCCAGCTCCAGAGCTTCGATGCGCGCAGTGTTAAAAGGTCCGCTCTTGTCTTCGAGAACAGTGTTTTTCACACGTTCGCCGATGGCATTCAGCATTTCCAGACCTTTCTCCATGCTTTCGCCTTCGCGGAATACACCGAAGTACAGCTGCATGGTTTTCTGCAGTTCAGCACGGACTTCTGCAACCTTCTCGCCGCTTGTGGCAGTGTTCAGACGGTTCAGACGACCCATAGCGCGCTCAACATCTTCATCGGTAGGCTGTACGAAGTCGAAGCCTTCTTTAAAGCTCTTCTCAACCTGCAGACCAACCGCACGACCGAATACCACCAGGTCGAGCAGAGAGTTACCGCCCAGACGGTTTGCACCGTGAACGGATACACAGGCGATTTCGCCCGCTGCATACAGACCTTCGATAACCACATCGTTACCGTTTTCGTCCTGAGTCAGAGCCTGACCACCGATGTTAGTCGGAATACCACCCATCATGTAGTGACAGGTAGGAACAACCGGAATCGGTTCTTTAACAGGGTCTGCGTGAGCAAAAGTACGGGACAGCTCCAGAATACCTGGCAGCTTGGCGTTCAGGGTTTCTTCACCCAGGTGGTCCAGTTTCAGGAATACGTGATCAGCATCGTCGCCACAGCCACGGCCTTCCAGAATTTCCAGAACCATGGAGCGGGCCACCACATCACGGCCTGCAAGGTCCTTCGCGTTGGGCGCATAACGCTCCATGAAACGCTCGCCATCCTTGTTGATCAGATAACCACCCTCACCACGGCAACCTTCAGTCACCAGGGTACCCGCGCCGGCAATACCGGTCGGGTGGACCTGCCACATTTCGATATCTTGCACCGGAACGCCAGCACGCAGCGCCATACCAATACCGTCACCGGTGTTGATCAGTGCGTTGGTAGTAGAAGCGTAGATACGGCCAGCACCACCGGTCGCCAGCACAGNCGCCTTGGAACGGATGTAGACGGTTTCGCCGGTTTCGATGCAGATTGCAATAACACCGACGATGGCGCCGTCCTGGTTTTTGACCAGATCAACGGCATACCACTCGTTCAGGAAGGTGGTGTTGTGTTTAACGTTGTTTTGATAAAGCGTGTGCAGCAGCGCGTGACCAGTACGGTCAGCAGCAGCACAGGTACGGGCAGCCTGGCCACCCTTACCGAAATCTTTGGACTGACCACCGAAAGGACGCTGATAAATACGACCTTCTTCAGTACGGGAGAACGGCAGACCCATGTGGTCCAGTTCAAATACCGCCTGAGGACCAATCGAACACATATATTCAATTGCGTCCTGGTCACCGATGTAGTCGGAACCTTTTACGGTGTCGTACATGTGCCAGCGC